>JBOGAI010000026.1:0-11760 GCA_051655665.1 Erysipelotrichaceae bacterium
AGTGAGGTGGCGAAGGAAATCGACCGTTGCATTGACGAAACCCATTATGTGGTGGACGAAGCCAGTGCAGCGCTGAAAGCAATCCGCCGTGACATTCATGCGCTAGAGCGCACTTTGCAAAACCTCTCGCAATCCTTGATGCAAAAACACAGCGCCTCGCTGCAAGAACACATCACGGCCATCCGAAATGATCGATTGTGTTTGTTGGTCAAAATCAGCGACAAAAACAAAGTCAAAGGCATTATCCATGGCGAATCCGCTTCGGGACAAGCAGCCTATGTCGAACCGTTTGAAATCATCGATTCCAACAACCAATTGCAAACCTTGCGTTATGACGAACATGTGGAAATTGAAGTCATCTTGAAAAAGCTGACCCAACGGGTTGGGGAGAAGGCAGATTTGTTTTTGGCCAATTTGGAAACGTTGACCTTGATCGACAGTTTGTTTGCCAGAGCCAATTATGCCAAAACCAGAAACGGTGTGGTGGCTAAGCTCAATTTGCAAGACAAACACTTACTCATCAAAAAGGGACGTCATCCCCTCATTGATCCGAAAAAAGTAGTAGCCAACAACTACGAGTTGTCCCACAATACCCATGTGCTGCTCATCAGCGGACCCAACACGGGAGGAAAAACCGTAACCTTGAAAACCATCGGGCTGTTTGTCTTGATGACGTATGCCGGATTTCCCATCCTGTGTGAAGAAGCGAGTGTGCCGTTGTATGATCGCTTGTTTGTGGATATTGGGGACGATCAATCCATCCAACAATCGTTGTCTACCTTCAGTGCCCACTTGGCGAAGTTGGCCAACATTACCGCACACTGCACCCCTAACTCCTTAATTTTATTGGATGAATTGGGATCGGGAACCGACCCGAACGAAGGGGAAGCTTTGGCTATGGCCATTTTGGATTACTTGCGCTCACTCAATTCCCGAGTCATCGCAACGACCCACTACGCCAAACTGAAAACCTATGCTACCCACTATGAAGACATCATGTTGTCTTGTGTGGAGTTTGATTTGGAGAACTTAACGCCGACGTATCGCTTTTTGATGAATGTCAGTGGGCAATCCAATGCGTTTGACATTGCGTTGCGATATGGCTTGCCAAGTCAAATCGTACAGGCTGCCCGTGAATTCAAAGAGAAAAACAAAACCGACAGCGAACGTTCCATGGAAACGTTGGAAAAGTTGATTTGGGAAAACCAGACGTTGAAACAGGAGTTGGTGGAAGAAAGTGAAGCGTTGGCCAAGGCGATGGCTTCGGCGAAAAACGTAGAACAAAAAAACCAAGCCGAAATGCAACGCTTGTTGAGCGAGGCCCAAGAGAAAGCCAATGCCCTTATTGAACAAGCCCAAGAAGAGGCACAACAAGTCATTGAAGAACTCAAAGCCAGCGCCCAAGCAAAACCGCATGAATTGTTGCAAATCAAAGCGCGACTCAAAGAAAAAACGATTGTAGAGCCTCTTGAACCAAGTGTCCAAAAAGAATTGGCCGTTGGAGACTGGGTATTGTTTAAAAAATACCAATACTATGGGGAGATTACCAACATCAATGGCAAACGGGTCACACTGGTTGCCAATGGGACCAAAATGCAAACGACACTGGATGAACTGCAGTGGGCACAACGTCCTGCAAATCAAAAGAAAAAGCGCAGCAAAGGTGAAATCTCCTCTCGCTTTAATACGGCGTTCTCCATGGAACTCAATTTGCTAGGGTGTCGTGTGGATGAAGCCTTGGCGATGGTCGACAAATACTTGGACAATGCGCTGTATGCGAAAGTATTTGAAGTGCGCATCATTCATGGTGTGGGAACGGGGGCATTGCGCAAAGCCGTTCAAGAATATTTGAAAACCAGCCGTTTGGTCGAAGACTATCGCTATGGAATGCAAGGCGAGGGGGGACTTGGCGCAACGGTGGTCAAACTCAAACGGAAAGGTAAATAACATGAGCGACTTGCAAGACAAGCTGGCCTTGTTGCCCGCGCTTCCGGGTTGCTATTTGATGAAAGACCGTCATGGGACCATCATCTATGTCGGCAAAGCCAAAAAATTAAAAAACCGGGTTAAATCCTATTTTATGGGAGCCCACGATTATAAGACAACCAAATTGGTGTCCAACATTGTTGATTTTGAATACATCGTCACCAATAGCGAAAAGGATGCTTTGGTGTTGGAAATCAACCTCATCAAAAAACATCATCCCGAGTTTAATATCATGTTTAAGGATGACAAGAGCTATCCTTATCTGAAACTGACCAATGAAAAAGCACCCATCCTCAAGGTAGTGCGCAAAATAGACGACAAAAAAGCCACATACTTTGGACCGTTTCCCGATTCGAGTGCAGCCTATCAAACGATGACCTTGCTCAATCGGCTGTATCCGCTGCGCAAATGCAAGGTACTGCCCAAAAAGGTCTGTTTGTATTACCATATGAACCAATGCTTGGGTCCTTGCGTCTATGACGTTGACCCTGTGATCTACCAAAAAATGGCGGAGGAAATCAAACGCTTCTTGCGAGGTGACGTAAAGGAACTGCTCACCCACTTGCAACAGCAAATGCAAGAGGCCATTGAAGCGTTGGCCTTTGAAAAAGCCAAAGAGCTGCATGAGACCTTGGATGCCATCGCTCATGTTACCAGCAAGCAACAGGTACAATTTTCAGATCACAAAGACCGGGATATTTTTGCTTATTATGAAAACGATGGCTACATTTCCATCCAAGGATTTTTGATGCGCTCGGGCAAACTGCTCGAACGTACGTTTTTGGTGGAACCCCTTTATGAGGAAGCCAGCGATGCGTTTTTGAGTTTCATCTTGCAATACTACGAACAAAACACGACGCCACAAGAAATCTTGTTGCCCTCAAGTGTGTTGGTGGAGGAAAGTTTGTCGGATTTGGAGTGCAAAATTCTACAACCATTGCGCGGAGAAAAACGCAAATTGGTGGAAATGGTGGAAGCCAATGCCAAGATGGCGCACGAACAGCAATTTGCTTTGGTTGAGCGCAAAGACGAAGCCACGACGCAAGCCTTGGCGCAGCTCTCTGCCCTTGCCAAACGTGACGTCGAAGTCATTGAGCTCTTCGACAACTCGCATTTGGCAGGGACGCACAACGTTTCCGCCATGGTCGTTTTCAAACATGGAAAACCATATAAGCCAGGCTATCGCACCTATAAGCTGGATGGCTACGAATCGGACTTGAAATCAATGCACGAAGTATTATATCGACGCTACTTGAAAGCCCTAAAGGAACAACAGTTTCCCGATTTGCTCTTGGTGGATGGAGGGTGGCAACAAATTCAAGTGGCCAAAGGCATCTTGGCGGATTTTGATTTGGACCTTCCATTGTTTGGGCTTGTGAAAAATCAAAAACACCAAACGTCCAACCTCATGGATGCCAATGGAGAAGTCCTGGAAATTGCGAAAGACAGTGCCCTGTTTTTTATGCTCACCCAAATGCAAAATGAGGTGCACCGCTTTGCGATTGCCTTTCATAAAAAACAACGGGGCAAAGCCATGACCAAGTCTATTTTGGATGATGTGCCAGGCATTGGGCCGACCCGCAAAAAGGCCATCTGGAAACACTTTGGCAGCTTGAAAAATCTAAAAGCAGCAACCTTGGCTCAATTAGAAGAAGTATTGCCCAAATCGGCAGCGAGGGCGTTATATGACACTTTGCATCTTGCGCAAATAGCAGAAAAATGATAAAGTTCATTAGAAACAAAAGAAGGAGGTGGCGTCAATGAAAAAGCAACGTTTGGCATTTATGCTCGTATTATTTGTCATCTTTAGTGTGTCCTTTTTCCAAATGAATCGCCGCTACGACCCCTTGGCGCGTTATCAATACGCAGACCAAGCGAATCGCGATCTCATTATCGAGTATATGGATGCCCAAGACATTTCATACATCATCCAACAACAAATCGAGCCAGTACGTTTTGAAAAATACTTGCCGATTGCCGGTTTTGAAATAACCAATATTGCCTACTATGAATTGTTGGCCCCTTACGAACCAGATTTAAGCCAGGTGGTAACCTTCATCAACAAGTATAAGGGTCGCTTCACCTTGAATGAGTTGACACAGTTGGTCAAACACTACAACTACAAAAGTCTAGCGAGCTTTTACGACCAGGGCTCAAGCTATGTCGAAAAGGCACTCTTGGAAACCAAACCAAGTCAGTTGGGCACCATGCTCAACTCAAGTGAAGTGTTGTGGGACTATCGTCCCCACGATCTGGTCAATTTGACGTCCATTCCTGCGACGGTAATTGACAACAACGACCGATACGTACAGGTGCGTATCGAGGTGGTCGATCCGTTGGAGCGCATGTGCAACGCATTAGAAGCGATTACGTCTCAAACGTGCGGTAACTTGATTGTGGTACGTGGCTATACTTCCGCCGAAGCCCAAACGCTTCTCTATGAAGAGGCATTGTTGGCTTATGGTTTTGACGAAGCGCGCAAGTATGTCAGCTATCCTGGACAAAGTGAATTCCAACTGGGCACTACGATTCAGTTTTCTTTACCAAAAAACGATACCGGCAACGGCATCCAAGCCAATTGGTTGGCTGAAAATGCACATGAGTACGGATTTATCATTCGCTATCCAGAAGGCAAAGAATCCGTAACCGGACGCATTCATGAACCCTTGTTGTTACGCTATGTGGGAACCGATTTGGCTGCGCAACTATACAATGCCAACCTCACACTAGAGGAGGGGAATAAAACCAATGAGTAAAATTGGGATTTTAGATTCTGGTCTTGGCGGCACCTTGGTACTCAATGCCCTGCTGCAAGCCCATCCCAACCATCACTATCTCTATTTGGCTGATCAAAAAAATGCGCCCTATGGCGAGAAATCGCCACAGCGTATTTATGAGCTGGCCTATCAATTGGTCAACCGTTTGAACGATGCCCATGTAGATCTCATTGTAGTCGCATGCAATACCATCTGTGCCAATGCACTGGATGCATTGCGTCATGACTTTCCACATTTGCCCTTTGTCTCCATGATCGAGCCTACCGTGGCGCAAATCTATCCTTCCACTCGCAAGGTGTTGGTATTGGCAACGCCTGCCACCATCGCCTCTGGTGCGTATGAACGTGAAATTGCAACGCAATTCCCGACAATCCAGACAACAGGACTTGCGACCGGTATTTTCGTACCGCTCATTGAACAAGGAGCGAGTGAAGAAGTGTTGCAGGAAGCGGTGGATGCGATGTTGCCACTGGATTTGGCGGATTACGATGCAATGGTACTAGGGTGCACGCATTATCCGTTGTTGAAGAAACAGTTGCGGGCCCGCTTCGAGGGAATCATTTATGATTCTAACGCTGCCATTGTGCAACAAATACAACTGCCTCCCTCAACGCCCAAGCTAGAAGTGTATACCTCGGCGGATCCATTGCATTTTCAGCAGCAAATTGAAGCAATCTTAGGAATGGGGTGGAACGTCAATGGTTTCTAAGGCCATGAAAGTGGTGTTGGTCTCCGATTCCCATGGCAAGATGGGACCACTGCTTGATATTTTAGAGGCTCATCCGGATGCAGATTTGTTTTTGCATGCGGGGGACATCGAATGCGAGGTGTTTGGACTGGAACGCTACCACATTGTGGCGGGCAACAACGATTTGTACTACGATTACCCCAAACAGCAAATCTTAGCTACTCCTTTTGGAGACTTGTTGCTCATTCACTCCCACCAAGTGTATGGACGCGAGCGTGCCCAACAACTGGTTCATCTGGCCAAAAAACACCATTGCAAAATTGTGTGTTTCGGCCATACGCATGTGCGGATGGATGCGGAATTGGAGGGGATTCGCTTGTTTAATCCCGGTTCCCTGTATTACAATCGGGATGGTCTTGCCAAAGGGTACTTGATCTTGCATATCAGTGAAACCCAAGTCATCTCAGACTTTATCGAATACAAGACAGCCTAATGGGCTGTTTTCTTTTGATTCATTTGAAAAAATACCTTTTTCCCCTTGCGAGAGAGGGGGAACTTTGGTATAATACAAAGGCAATCCATTAGATGTCTACATAGCTCAGTTGGATAGAGCACACGCCTTCTAAGCGTGCGGTCGAAGGTTCGAGTCCTTCTGTGGACGCCATTCTAAAAAACAAGCCCTGATACAGGGCTTTTTTTATACAAGCATCATGTCCCAACAAGCCCAGCTCAATCGCGCTTGTGAATAGAAAAAGCCATCCTTGTAGTAAGGATGGCTTTGCTATGATCGGGGGCAAGCGCACAAAGCGTGGTGTGGGTTAGAGTAACAAATCCTTTTCGGAGTAGCGAACCATTCCAAATACCACCAAGCCGACACAAATCACAAGGGTCAAAAGCATGGGAAGCATGTTGAAGGGGTTCAATACCAAGTCTTTGGCATCATAGAGTTTGAAGATGGAGAGGTAGCGCACAAAGGAAAAGCGATCACTGAGTTCATAGAAGACCCCTAGCAAATAGCTAAACAATACCAAGGCGACACCAAGGGGGTAGGCCTTGCGGGCATGTTTGACAAGGGTTGCCAAAGTGAAGCCAACATATCCCCAAAACATGCCAATCGTAAAAATGTGCGCGGAGAAGTTCCAAATCAAATGATGGATCGGTTCGTCGCTTAAGGTAGGCAGGATGAGGTAGCTACACAACACGACCACAAGAGCAAACCAAAGGATGTTGAAGGTGACGACTGCAAGTTTCATCGTCAAAATGTACCAACGCGGTTTGGGTTTGACGTAGAGAAAATCGGCGGTTTTCTCGCTTTCTTCCTTGGCTACGATGGTCACCCCTTTTGAGAGTGCAAAGATGGCAATCATGACCGAAAGATAGGAAGCAATGGCGCTGTAGAAGCCTGCTAGGGTGGTCAAATCAACCTGGCCCATCCCCAAGACCGCAAACAAGGCTTTGGGAATGGAATCCAAAAGGGCTTGCATGGCTTGTGGCGATTGGGCAAATCCTTCGTATTTGGTCATTCCGGCTACTATCATCAAGCCGATGCCGATGCTCCAAAAAAGCAACGGCTTAAGGGAGTGTTTCAACTCATAACGTAATATGGACATGTTGTGCCTCCTTATACCGCATGGAAATCAATGCGCTCAATCCAAACATAGGAGAGTATAAAACAACCCAACGTAATAAGGAGCGAACAAGCAAACAACGCTGCATCGTAGCCTTGTGCCTCGATGACGTGCATCGGGTCAAAAAATTTGAAGGGTGTGAAGAACCGCAAGAGCTCTTTGTCAATGACGTTGTCAAAGACGGCTAAGAAGTACAAGCTGAATACCACCACCAAGTTGTAGCTCAAGATGGGTTTTACTTTGCGTTTGACAATACCAAACAAGGTACCAAGGCCTACAAAGAGCAATTGGATCCACAAGATGGATAAGTTCAACAGCAAGAAGACGGTCCAGGGAATATTGGGTTCAAAATAAGACACACTCAGCCAACTGACTCCCCAAAGCATCACATCCAAAAGCAGGATGGACACCAAAATGGCCGCCAGTTTGTAAAGCAGGATGTGGGTGCGTGCGATAGGTTTGGAAAACAAGAAGTCCGTAGTTTTGAGATTGGATTCTTGTCCAATGCATTTCAGCCCTAGCTGCATCGCATGGACGGCAGCAAACAGCAATACATACGACAACGTAAAGCCAAAAAAGCCAATGGGATCAAACAAAGTGTCCGGATTGAGATTGAAGGCTTTCAAGAAGACATCGGGATAATTTTGCAACAGGGTGCGAAACGCCTCGACATCTTGGGTAAACATCGGATACATGGCCATCAGCGCCACCATAATCGCAGCAAGGCTGAAGGTCCAAACCAGGGTGCTGGTGCGCAGCATCTTGAGTTCGTGCTTGAAGACGTTCATATTATGCTCCCTTCACGTAATAGTGCATGAAGATTTCTTCCAAGTCTGGTTCTTGGATGGAAAGATAGGAGAGCGAATGTTTGGCAAAGTAGGCAATGAGCTCGTTGATGTTGCCTTCATACAAGAAACGGGTATGCCCATTGAGCACCTCAATGTTGCGCACTCCGTTGACCTCTTCAAGCGCAAGGGGGTGTTCGCTTTGCAGTTCTACTTTCAAATAGCTGTTTTGCATCAACTCATGCACTTCTTCCACCTTCACAATGCGTCCTTCCTTGATGATCGCGACGCGGTTGCAGATTTTTTGGACTTCACTTAGGATGTGGCTGGAAAACAAGATGGTGGCCCCGCGCTTGTTTTCTTCCAAGAGCAAGTCAAAGAAACGATTTTGCATGAGGGGGTCAAGCCCACCGGTGGGTTCATCCAAAATGATGAGTTTGGGTTCATGCAACAACCCTTGAATGATGCCGACCTTTTTTTTGTTTCCATAAGACAAATCGTCAATCTTGCGGTTCAAGTCCACTTCGAGCAAGGTCGCAAGTTCATGGATGCGCTTGGTACAGTCTTTTTTGTAGAAACTCGCACTGTATTTCAATAAGTCAATGACCTTCATGTTTTCATAGTAGAAGACTTCACTTGGCAAATACCCAATGTCTTGGCGAATGGCAACTGCATCACGCACGATGTCTTTTCCAAACACCGTAGCAACACCCCCACTTGGTTTGATGAGGGAGAGTAGGGTACGAATGGTGGTCGATTTGCCCGCTCCATTGGGTCCAATGAATCCGAAAATCTCACCCTCTTGCACCGTGAAGCTGACGTCTTCAATGCCACGGGATTTTCCATAATACTTGCTTAAGCCTTTGATTTCAATTGCGTTCATAACGTTCCTCTTTTGGCGTGGTTTGCCTGATTATAGGGCCAATATACCACATTTGGATTCATTTCTCAAACATTGTCCCACAATTAAAAAAAATAAGCGGGAAACCGCTTATTTTGGAGGAGCTTCTTGATAGAGTTCGACACTTGCCACTAAATCTGCCATCTTTATGTTTGGATTTTGAATGCCTTGCATGACGACCTTCAGCATTTGATGGGTGAAGGCGTGGGCAATGGCTTCACTAATGTAGAGGGGCCGATATTCCACAATGACATCGAGCACATTGCGGTTGGACAAATCGACTACATACAAGTAAATGGTCGTACCACACACTCCACTGGTTTGATATACCAAGCGATACGGATAGCGCGTTTGGATTTTGCCCACTTGGAAGGTCATCATCGCATCGGTATAGGAGGGAGGAATGAGCTGGTAGAAATGTTTGCGATGTTTTTTCCACAGATCCTGCACCAAGGTACCGTAAGGGTAGTCTCCGTGACGATATAGTTCCATCTGTTGCAACGACAATTGTTCGATTGCTTGGGCAAAGCTTACATCTGGAGCAAGCGAGACATAGAATGGTAAATTGGAGATGAACATCCCGCCCATCTTCTTGCGTTGCTTGCGATCTCTTCGAAACAGGGGGGAGAGCAACAATACTTGATCGGTTTGGTTGCTTTTGGCTAAATAGCAAAACATCCCCACCATAAACAACAAGTAAGGCGAAACCATATTGGTTTTGGCGTAGTGCAAAATCGCTTGATAGTCTTGAAGATTGACTTGTTCGATGAAATATTGGGAACAGTAGCGCTGTGGATTTTTGAGCGAACCCTTACGATAAGGCAGTCCGATGTCCTTTGGTGACAAGGCCGCAAAAAAGGGCGGATTCTCAAACTGCTTCAGCCAATAGGCTCGATCTTGACTTTCTTTGGAAGAACCATGGTATGCATATTCATGCTCCAATTCCGCCAAAAAGGAAGAGGGCAGTGGGGGCAGTGGGGCGTTGTCCACCAAAGCTTCATACAATGCCATCAGCTCATTGGCTACAAAAATCAGGGCATAGGAATCCATCACCACATGATGCACCCGCATGTAAATGAGCGTGCTGTGGTTGGGCCCTTGGGCCAAGATGATTTGAAATAGTTGAACGTCCTTCCACGGTTTTAGTTCCGAATTGATGGTGTTGAACGTTGCTACGATTTGCGTTTCGCTTTGATCTTGCAATTGTAAAAGCGTAACGGGCTCCATCGGTTGCTCGCTTTCATACATGACCACTTTTCCTTTTTGTTTGGTCAAACGCAAGCGTAAACTGTCTACTCGCGTATACAGTAGGGCGATGGCTTCTTGCAAGCGTTCTAGGTCAAGGCTGTCCTCAAACCATAGGGTCGAGCCCACATTGGTGATTTGAGGAGGGGTATATTTCATAGCATAATACATGAGTTTTTGACTGGGCGTCAAGGGATAGTACGTTGTCATAAACATCCTCCATACGCAAGGGTGCGTATCCACATCTAGTGCCATTTTCTACCCCTTGAATGGCATGTCAAGCAAACCATCTACTGCCCTTGCAGTTGCGGTGCAATCGGTACCATTTCACTTGAGGCAAAAGCGGATTTCACTGTGTACAAAACGGGAGTGCATGTGATACGATACAATTAAGAAAGCGCTTACGTAGAAAGAGGGGATGAGTATGAACCATTATGTCTATTTTAGTCATTCAGTAGACCCGCATTACAACTTGGCGTTGGAAGAATATCTGCTAGACCATATGCCCGCTGATGCCCAAGTGTTGCTGCTGTGGCAAAATGAGCCCAGCGTCATCATTGGTCAAAACCAAGATGCTGCCAGTGAAGTGCATCTGGACCTTTTGCGCCAAGACCACGTCCATCTGGTGCGACGCAGCAGTGGGGGAGGAGCGGTCTATCAGGATTTGGGCAATCTGAATTTTTCTTTTTTGATGCCCACAGCCACTTATGATTTGGATACCCAGTTTTCCATCATTATTGCGGCACTGGCACGCTTTGGAATCCAGGCGCAGCGCAGTGGACGCAACGATTTGTGTGTACAAGAACGTAAAGTATCGGGCAATGCCTTTTTAAAACGCAAACACCACCAACTGCATCATGGGACCTTGTTAGTGGAGGTAGACTTTGCTCGCTTGCAGGCCTATTTGCATGTTCATCCTTTGAAACTGCAAAGCAAAAAGGTCACAAGTGTGGTATCACGCGTTGCCAACTTGTCCGAGTTTGCCCCCATCAGTGTTGTTGCGTTGCAACAAGCACTTGTGGAGTGCTATGAACAAGTGTTTCAAAGTGTTCTGCACCCCTTCGACCTTCACCTGGATGTGCAAGTCTTTGGGACGTATTTGGATAAGTATGCCGATCCGAGCCGAACGCTAGCGCACTTTGCAGCGTTGCATGAACAAGAATGGATGAGTGCGTTGGGCTATGTGCATGTACGCTATTACACTCACGCACTTGGGGGCGTTGCCTTGCAACTCAATTCCGATGCGTTGGTGCCCATGTTGAAAGAACAGATGGAACAGGCCTTGCAAAGCAAAAAGCCCCATGACGCATTGGTTGCGTTGGGCTTTCACGATGAGGATGCCTTACGCATTCTAGGGGGAGTTCATCAATGTATGACGTTGTAATCATCGGTGCGGGACCGGCGGGCTATGTAGCAGCCATCAAAGCCGCACAGCGAAAGTTGCGTGTGGCCGTGGTGGAGTCCAACAAAGTTGGAGGAACGTGTTTGCATCATGGTTGCATTCCGACCAAAGCGCTCTTGCAGGAAGGTCAAAAATACCAGCAATTGCTCAAACAGCTGCAAGCCTACGACTTATTGGGCGTTGATTTTCCCAGCGCTCGGGTGTACGAACAAAAAAACGCCTTGCAAAATCAACTGGAAAAGGGAATCCTTGGATTGTTGCGTGCCAACCAGGTCGACCTCATTCAAGGAGTTGCCGACATCGTGGAGGGACGCGTTTGGGTCAATGGGGAAGTGTTGGAAACCAAGG
>JBOGAI010000027.1:0-13498 GCA_051655665.1 Erysipelotrichaceae bacterium
AACAACGTCCCGCTCAATATGGCACGCATCAATCGCTTGGTGGCAAACGAGGCCCAAATCCAAGCGTTGGGGTTTCACCATGTTGGGGACGATTGCTATACCTATGAAGGAGCCATTGCGCCCACCAGCGCCTTTCAAGAGGGGTTGGTAACGATCCAAGACTATGCCAGCCAAAAAGTCGCACCATTTTTGAATCCACAAAAGGGAGAGATGGTACTCGATGCTTGTGCTGCGCCGGGAACCAAGAGTGTGCATATGGCCCAACTAATGGAAAACACCGGAAAAATCGTTGCATTGGATTTGCACCCTCATCGCGTGCAGCTCATCCAAAATTCCTTGAATCGCTTGCATGTGGAAAATGTTTCCAGCATGGCAGCGGATGCTACCCAACTGCATTTGTTGTATCAAACGCCGGTTTTTGATAAAATCTTAGTAGATGCGCCATGTACCGGATATGGTGTAATGAAGCGTAAAAGCGACATCAAAGTGCATTTGAAACCTGAAGATATGGATGAAATCATCAAGATTCAAGCCAAAATCTTACACAGCGCAGCCTTTGTGCTAAAACCGGGCGGGGTGATGGTGTATTCCACCTGTACCTTAAATAAAAAGGAAAATGAACAGCAAGTCCAAAAATTCTTGGACAGCCATCAACAATTTGTTTTGGTGGAAGAGCAAACCATTTTTCCATACGAACATGAGTGTGATGGGTTCTATATGGCGAAAATCCTGAAAAAACCCAACCAAGAATAGGAATAAGATATGAAAAGTATGTATGATTTTACCTTTAGCCAACTGCAAGATTTGATGTTGGAACATGGAGCAAAGAAATTCCACGGCCAACAGATTTTTGAGTGGTTGTATCGCAAACGCATTACCGATTTGGATCAAATGAGCAATGTGGCAGCGTCCACACGCTCCTTTTTGAAAGAGCACTACAACCTAAAACCCCTTACCTTGGTAACCAAACAAGTTTCCAAAGATGGGACGACCAAATACTTGTTTGCCCTTGAGGATGGATATTTGATTGAAACGGTTTTGATGTTGTATGACTATGGGCGCAGTGTTTGTGTGACCAGCCAAGTTGGATGCAACATGGGCTGTACCTTTTGCGCAAGTGGATTGTTGAAAAAGAAACGCGATTTGACCAGTGGAGAAATGGTGGCACAAGTGATGGCTGTGCAAAAAGATTTGGATGAAGCGCAAGAGCGCGTTAGCCACGTAGTGGTCATGGGGACCGGAGAGCCTTTTGACAACTACGACCACGTGCTGAATTTTTTGGCCATCATCAACCATGATCGTGGTTTGGCCATCGGTGCACGCCATTTGACCATTTCCACTAGCGGGATTGTCCCGAAAATTCGTACCTTTGCCGATGGTGGATATCAGTACAATTTGGCCATCAGCTTACATGCGCCAAACGATGCATTGCGCAATAAACTGATGCCAATCAACCAAGCGTATCCACTGAATGAACTGATTGACGCTCTTCGCTATTACAGTGAGAAAAACAACCGTCGCTTGACCTTTGAATACATCTTGTTGAAAGGGGTCAATGATTTGGATGAACACGTCAACCAACTCGCGAAGCTGTTGCATGGGGTGAATGCCTATGTAAATTTGATTCCATACAACGAAGTGGACGAACATGGTTTTAAAAGCGTAGACCGCAAAAATGCAATGATTTTCTATGATAAATTAATGAAGAAAGGGGTACGTTGTACGATTCGTAAGGAGCACGGGGGCGACATTGATGCTGCTTGTGGACAACTTCGTGCGAAACACGAACAACGATAAATAGGGGAAACAATATGAACTGCTATGGTGTAAGTGATGTGGGCTTGGTAAGAAAAATCAATCAGGACCGCTTTATGATTAGCTACAATGGCAATCATGATTTGATTGGCATTGTATGCGATGGCATTGGGGGAGGGAAGGCTGGCGATGTGGCGGCCCAACTTGCCTGTGATTTTGTGGAGGAGCAGTTTCAAAAAAATCCACCTTTTCAAGATGATGCGTCGGTCATGGATTGGATTGAAAAAACCGTCTATGCCTGCAATGCGCACATTTACACCATTGCGAAAAGCAAACCCAAATACAATGGGATGGGGACCACTTTGGTTGGCTTTTTGTGCACCAACGGCAGCACCTTCATCTTTCACGCGGGGGATTCGCGTATTTATGCGCTGTATGATGTGTTGGTTTTGTTGACTCAAGATCACAACTTGAAGGAAGATTTGATTTCGAGTGGTGAAATGAGCCATGAACAAGCTTCTACGCATCCGCATCGCAACATGTTGACCAATGCAGTAGGCATTTGGGAGCAAAACAAAGTGGACGTCGAGAAAATCAAGGCGGGCTATCACATGTTGTTGGTTAGCAGTGATGGCTTGCATGGTCTTGTTCCGGCAGCCCAAATTGAAAAAATAGTACGAAACGATATGGATTTGGTATCCAAAGCCAATCTCTTGGTAGAAAGCGCGAAGCTGCATGGTGGAAATGACAACATCACCGTAGTCTTGGCAAAAGTATAGGTGGTGATGTTATGAATCGAATGATTGCCAATCGTTATGAAATTAAAAAGTCCTTGGGGGAGGGCGGTATGGCCGATGTGTATTTGGCCCATGACCAGATTTTGAACCGTGATGTCGCAATTAAAATATTGCGTGGGGACTTATCCAATGATCCAATCACGTTGCTGCGTTTTCAACGCGAGGCAGCGGCGGTCAGCAAGCTGTCGCATCCCAATGTAGTAGAAATCTACGATGTCGGTCAGCATGAAAAGCGTCACTACATCGTGATGGAATACATTCCAGGGAAAACCTTGAAGCAGCTGATTTTATTGCGTGGTGCCTTAGACAAAGGCGAAGCGGTCGATTTGATGCGCCAATTGGTGTCTGCTGTTGCGCATGCGCATGAAAATAACATCATCCATCGCGACATCAAACCGCAAAACGTTTTAGTAAAAGATGACGGTACGGTTAAGATTACCGATTTTGGAATTGCCTTGGCGCACGATGCGGTGCAATTGACCCAAAGCGATTCGGTCTTGGGTTCAGCGCACTACCTTGCACCTGAGACCACCAGAGGCGAACAAGCCACCTGCCAAATTGACATTTATGCCCTTGGCATTGTCTTTTATGAAATGTTGCGTGGGCAGCCACCCTTCAAAGGGGAGAATCCCGTTCAAATTGCCATGATGCACTTAAAGGAAGAAGTACCTTCCATTTTAGAATTTAACCCAAGCTTGCCTCAATCCATTGACAACATCATTAAAAAAGCAACCGTAAAAAATCGTAGTCAGCGTTACGCTACTGCGAATGAGATGCTTTTGGATTTGGAGCGTTGTTTGTTACCCGCGTTTCAAAAGGCAAAACCCATTCATTTTGAAGTCATGGACAGCGATGACAAAACCATTGTATTGGAGCGCAGCGGCAAGCCACAAAAAGTGGAGCCAGAGGAGGTGCCCAAACCACCTCGCTCGAAAATGCAGACCATTATTGGAATCTTGCTCATCACGATTTCTGTAGTGAGTTCGGCAGCACTCATCTATTTTAGTGGGGTTATGACCAACATCAATTCCAACAAACCACAAAACATTCCGGATGTTGCCAATATGAGTTTGATTGAAGCAACCGAGTTGTTGACCAACTTGGGGTTCACCGTCTCCTCTACCGTACGTGAGGAACTCTCGGACACGATTCCCACCGGCAATGTCATCTTCACCAACCCTGCGATTGGCTCTTCTCAAATCGTCGGAACGACCATTCAGCTTACGGTCTCCAAAGGGGCACCGTTTGTGATTGGCAATTATGTGGGTAAAAGCATCGATGAGGTCGAGCAGTTGCTCAGTTCGCTCAATATTTCCATATCCAAGGAATATCGGCCGACCAAAGACAGTCCGTTTGGGACGGTGTTGGAACAATCCATCTTGTTGCCAGAAACCAAAATTGATCCCACCAAAGCTCACAATATTAAATTTGTCATTGCTTCCAATCCCGAATTTGTCATTCCACGTGTCAAAGGCTTGGCTGTGGAAGAAGCCGCTGCCCAATTACGCGCATTGGGAGCGGATGTCAAACTGGTCACTCTTCCAACGGACGGGATGAGTGAAGAAGAGATTGCAGCGCTAGAAAAAGGAGTTGTTATCGATACCAATCCGACAGCGGGAAGTTTATACATCCAAAACTACGGACAGGTCATTACGATATACTATTACTAAACTATGCATAAAGGAACGATTATCAAAAATATTTCCAATCAATATTTGGTCCTGCTTGAAAACGGGGAACAAGTCAACTGTGTGGCCATGGGGAAACTGCGTAAGAAGTTTGCCCCACTGGTCGGCGATGAAGTGCTGGTCGAACAATTTGAAAGCCAGTATGGCATTCAAGAAATCAAACCCCGTCGCAACCATTTGATTCGTCCAAGCATTGCCAACGTGGATCAAGCCCTCATTGTCATGAGTGCCATTGAGCCCGCCTTTTCCACAACGCTCATCGATCGCATCTTGTTTCAAGTCACCATGGCGAACATTACTCCGGTGATCGTAGTCACCAAAATGGATTTGGTGGACGAACCTGCCGACATCATGGAAGCCATTGCGGACTATCGCAAAAGTGGCTACGAAGTCATCATTCATGGCATCGGCTATGACGATGAACCCATCTTGGCCATCCTGAAAGACAAAATCTCGGTCTTGACCGGACAAAGTGGCGCGGGGAAGAGCAGTTTGCTCAATCGGATCGATCCGACTTTTTCCTTGCACACCCAAGAGATTTCCAAAGCCTTGGGACGTGGGAAACACACGACCCGCCACTGTGAACTGCACTTTGTAAAAACCGGTTGGGTTGGTGATACCCCAGGTTTTTCTTCTTTGGATTTTGAACACTTTGACTGCTATCAACTAGCAGGCAAGCTGTTGGATTTCAAAGATTATCATGGCACGTGTCGCTTTGCGGACTGCATGCACATCAATGAACCTGATTGCGCGGTGAAACAAGCCGTTGCACAGGGGGAGGTATCTGCGGTGCGCTATGAGCACTACGTGGAAATTGAGAAAATTAGTAAAATGTCGAAAGCGGCATTGCATCGGCGGTTAAAATGAGTCACGTAATTGTATCCCCATCCATCTTGTCCTTGGATTATTCTCGGATGAGCGAACAATTGGATGAACTGGTTGCCAGCGAAGCGAGCTGGCTACATTTTGATGTCATGGACAATCATTTTGTGCCCAATCTAACGTTTGGTCCTGATTTGCTGAAGGGAATCAAAAAGCGTACGGGCTTATTCATGGATGTCCACATCATGGTCGAACATCCATTGCAGGTAGCGCGCATGTTCCAACAGGCTGGTGCTGATTTGATCACCTTCCACGTGGAAGCGTGTGAAGAGGCATCGATGGTTAAAACCATCATCAAGGAACTGCATGCAACCGGAGTGAAAGCGGGATTGTCGATCAAACCCAACACCCCTGTTCAGCGTATCGAAGCCTTTTTGGCGGACTTGGATTTGGTCCTTGTCATGAGTGTGGAACCTGGTTTTGGTGGACAGGCATTTCAGCCTGAAATGCTTGCGAAAATCGAATGGTTGCAAGCATATCGTGAACAGCACAATCTGAACTTTCACATTGAAGTCGATGGTGGCATCAACGCCGAAACGGCACCAAAAGCACTGCAGGCTGGAGCGGATGTGCTAGTGGCTGGCAGCTACATTTTTAAAAATGATTTGAAAGCCACCATTCATTCTTTGCGCACATGCAAACCGTCTTATTAGTTTGCCCAATGGCCAAAGTGTTGCCAGCACTTGAAGCCGATTACATTGGGGTTGATGGTGGGGTAGCGCTATTGCAACGTCAAAAGCGGCATATGATTGCCGCCATTGGCGACTTTGATTCCTATGGGGAAGAACTGGGAACGATTCAAGCGGATACCCTAATCCGCTTGAACAAGGAAAAAGACGAGAGTGACACGCAAGTTGCTTTGCAATATGCGGCAACGTTGGGGTATGAGCGCATTATTGTGTATGGTGCGTTTGGCGGTCGTGTAGACCATGAATTGGCCAATTTGTCGTTGCTCGCGCACAGCGAAGTGCCTTTCGTGTTGATGAATGAAACCAATTGGGTGGAGGTGGTAACACCTTCCCTACAAACCTATCCCAAGCACTATACCTACTTTTCGATTTTGCCTATTGAACCCAGCTGTTTGAGCTTGAGTGGAGTCAAATATCCACTTGATCATCAAACCATTACCCCAGGAGAAATTTATACCATCAGCAACGAGATTCAAGAGGTTGCGCAGTTGCAACTGCATTTTGGTAAAGTATATGTGCTGTTAAGCAACGATTCAGACCACTAAGCGTGGTCTTTTTTTATATGTTTGGCTTGTACATCCAAACCAGAGGATTACAATGCTTAGAAAGGCCAAACATAGCCTAGGAGTCTGTTTATGGAACAAGAGTATCTTCCGCTTAGCCCATCGCAAAGTGTGATGCTGATGGCAATGAAGTATATGAAACGCAATACCGTCAATGTAGGGTCCTCCTTGTGGTTTGAAGAACCAATGCAAGTGGACCTTTTACAACAAGCCATTATTAAGGCGTGTGAACGAATGGATGCAACCCAGTTGCGTTTAACCAAACGAAGAGGAAAGATTGTGCAGTACTTGCATCCGATGGGGTCTATGGAGCTGGTCGTACAAGAGGTCAGCAAACTCACCAGTGCACAAATCATGGAATTATTGGATGAACTCAGTCAACAAGCCTATCCTTGGAAAGATACACCCCTTTTGCATTTTCGCTTATTGGTTCCCGAAAACAACCACGTGATCTTGTACTTGGTGGTCAATCATATCATTATGGATGCCTATGGATTGATGGTCTTATTGCGAGACATCTTAGGCCTTTACGAAAGTTTGTTGACCAATCGCCCATTGCCTTGTGCACCTACCCCTTTTTGGCCCGTCTTGCAGCAAGAACTAGCCTATGTAGGGTCAAAAAAAGAACAAGACGATCGCCTTTTTTGGGATGAAATGTTTGCAAGCAAACCAGGCTATGGCACGCTCTCGCGCTCACGCATCAACGCAGATCATCGCCAATACATACGCAATACGCACTCGCATCCTTTGCACTATCGCATTAGCAAGGAAGAGGTGCAAGCGTTGATGCGTTTTGCCAAAGAACAACATCTTTCGCCGCAGGCCATCATCTTGGCTGCAATGTTTATGGATCTGCACGCCCTCAATCACAAGGAGGAGGCCGTCATCGGCCTTGTTGTATCAAGACGCGATCGCTTAGAACGCAAACAGTGCGGGGGGATGCTCATCAATCCCTTGTTCATTCGGATTCACGTCGACCAAGACGCCACCTTTTTAAAAGCCTGTCATGACATTATGGAGGTTATGCAAAAAGCGTTTCGTCATGGGGATTACCCTTTTATGCAGGTGCATCGAGCCGTTTGGAAAAAGCATCGACCAAGTCGCTGGCAACTACCTGGGAATTTCATGGATATAGTGCTGACTTTTCAATATGCACAAATCGAAGATGCGCCACAGCGCCAGTACCACTATCAGTATCACAGCAATGGCACCAGCTCGGTAATGGCATATGTGACGTTGATGGATCTTAATCATACGCAAGGTCTTGAAGCGTATGTGGAACACTGCGATGCCTTAATACAGGAAGTGGAAATCAATCGATTCATGGAGGCGACATGGTATTACATTGCCAAAGGAATTGCAAATCCCGCAACCGGATTGTATGAGTTGGTGAATGGGCGTCAAAAAAATGTGAATGAAGCATGAAAATATTGTGTATTAAATGAGAATGAGATGTGAATTTAGAGAAAGCATATCATGAGTACATTTAGATAGTAATCTTTAGGCAAAGGCCTACAATACAAGTATGGAGAGAAGGGAGTCATATGAAAGCGGAGGAACGAAATGCTTTTAGCAGCATCCGCGAGATGTTGGAACACGCTGCCACGGTTCGCGCGGAACGCATCGCGTTTATTGATAAAGTATACGGTGTTGAAGAACGGCACAGCTATCGACAACTCTATGAGGATGTCGTAGCGCTTGGTAGTGCATTGCTTGATTTTGGCTATGCGGACACCCACATTGGGGTCGTCGGTGAAAACTCCTACGCATGGATTGTGGCCTACCTTGCAATTATTACGGGAGTAGGCGTTGCCGTCCCATTGGACAAAGAATATTTGGCCCATACAATTGGTGAACTCAGTGCCAAAGGGGATGTGGAAGTGCTATTTATTTCCCATGCCTTTGAAGGCGAGGTTGACCAATTGCGGATGCGCAATCCCAAACTCAAAGCGATCTATACCCTGCGAGGCGATGGTGGCATTGTTGGCCTACCTGAGTTAGTGCGTCATGGTAAAGCGTTGATTGCCAACCAAGATACTCGCTATTTCAAGCGGAAAGTGGACCCGAAAGCCTTAAATGTCTTGATGTTCACTTCCGGGACAACCGGTGCCAATAAAGGCGTTCAACTATCTCAAGACAATTTGCTTGCCAATATTGAAGTGGCCTCTACACTGTTTCGAGGCTATAAACATGTCGTCTCGGTTTTACCGTTTCACCATATTTATGAAAATGTGTGTGGTATTTTAACCCCCGTTAACATTGGGGCCACGGTGTTCATCAACGACTCTTTAAAATATTTAGGTGAAAACTTAAAAACCTACAAACCAGATATGATGACGATGGTACCGTTGTTTGTGGAAACCATGCATAAAAAATTACTGCACGGCATCGCTCAAAAGCACTTAGAAAAAACCGTCGCGTATTCCGTCAAAACCAGCAATGGATTGCGTCATATCGGCATTGATGTACGTCGACTTTGGTTCAAGGAAATCATCAAGGAATATGGGGGAGAGTTGCGCACGATTGTATGTGGAGGGGCCTTTTTACGGCCTGACTTAATCAAGGCATTCCGCGAAATCGGAATTGAAATCATCAACGGTTATGGGATCACGGAGTGTGCACCCCTTGTATCCGTCAACACGGCGAAACATCGTGATGATGAAAGCGTTGGGCAAGTTGTGTCTTGTTGCGAGGTGAAAATCAGTGAAACCAATGAAGAAGGGGATGGAGAAGTATTGGTAAGAGGACGCAATGTGATGTTGGGTTACTACAAAGATCTCGAAGCAACGCAAGCCTCTTTTGAAGATGGTTGGTTCAAAACTGGGGATTATGGCCATTTGCACAATGGTTCCTTGTATTTGACTGGTCGTAAGAAAAATTTGATTGTATTGTCCAATGGCAAAAACGTGCATCCAGAAGAACTCGAAACCAAAATCGTTCAGCGGATGCCGTACGTCAAAGAAGTGGTAGTCCATAGTGAAAAAGGTCATAGTGGGATGGACCTCATTGCGGCTTCCTTGTACTTGGATGAAGAACTTAGTACAACCATCCAAAACATCGAAGATACAATCGAACACGACCTGGCGGAAGTCAATGAGCTGTTCCCACACTATAAGCAAATCGAACGCTTCCATGTAGTGGATCATGAATTCCAAAAAAACGCTTCGAAGAAAATAATGCGCTATAAATTTATGGAGGAGGTACATCGAAATGATTGAAAAAGTGAAAGCGATTATCGCGGAATATGTAGGGTATAAAGCAGAAGACATAACATTAGATATGCATTTGGTCGACGATTTATGTATCAACTCCTATGACATAATGAGCATCATCGCTCGCTTTGAAGAAGAGTTCAACATTACTGTTCCAGACCGTGAAGTACGCCATTTCCACAAGGTGCAAGATATTGTGGATTTCATCAAAAAAAGTGAATAATACGCAAAAGACAAAGAAGGTGAACGTATGAATCAAGTGATTCGTTTCCAAGAAGTAACCAAGCGCTATCAAATGGGTGAAGTCGTCATTCCCGCCGCCAATGGTGTGACTTTTGACGTGCAAGAAGGGGAGTTCGCCATTATTGTAGGACCAAGTGGGGCCGGTAAGACTACGATTTTGAACATTTTGGGCGGCATTGACCGCTGTGATGGGGGAGAGTTGCAAGTGGGGAATCGTGACTTGTCGAAAGTAACAAGCAAAGAGTTGTGTCTATATCGTCGCAACGACGTCGGTTTCGTCTTTCAATTTTATAATCTCATCCAAAATCTGACAGCGAAAGAAAATGTAGAAATCGCAACCCAACTGGTGAAACATCCCATGGATGCGAAGGTGGCACTGGAAAGTGTGGGCTTGCAAGAGCGCATGGACAACTTTCCCTCCCAGCTTTCCGGTGGAGAGCAGCAACGGGTGGCCATTGCGCGTGCCTTGGCCAAGAAGCCGCGTTTGCTCTTGTGTGATGAGCCAACCGGTGCTCTGGATTATCAAACCGGTCGCTCCATATTGAAGATGTTGCAAGAAATGTGTATCAGCGACCACATGACGGTTGTACTTGTGACTCATAATCAAGCTCTAACCCCATTGGCCAACCGAGTCATCAAGCTGAAAAATGGCAAAGTGGATGCCGTAGTACTCAACGAGCATCCAAAATCCATTGATGACATTGAGTGGTAAGGGGGAAATCGTATGAAAAATGGAATGCGCAAAGATTTGTGGCGAGAAATCAGACGCTCGATGGGGCGCTTCCTTTCGTTGTTGCTGATTGTTGCCCTTGGGGTCGGATTCTTTGTCGGAGTAAAAGCCACTGCGCCAAGTATGAAGTATTCGGCGACTTTGTTTTTTGAAGAACAAAATCTTCACGATTTTCATTTGCTTTCCGATTATGGCTTTGTCGATGCTGATTTGAATGCTTTGCAGCAAATCAGTGGCGTCGAAGCGGTGATGCCAGGGTACAGCGCTGATTTGATTGTGCGCTTGGAAGGGCGTAATCGGGTTATGCGCGTGTTAAGCATGCCCATGCAAACCATTCGCAATCCAGAAGTGATCGATGCACCGTATTTGGTGGAAGGCCGATTGCCTGAAGCGGATGATGAGTGTGTGGTCGAAATCAATCAGATTATTCCCGATTCAATTCAAATTGGGGATGTCATCGAGGTAGAAGCACCAGACGACACAACCGATTTGAGTGAACTGGTTCACCAAAGTTCCTTCACCGTAGTTGGTTTGGTTGAATCGCCAATCTATATTTCGGTAGAACGCGGGATTACGACGGTAGGAGATGGGACCATTGCCGGCTACATGCTCATCAACTCTGAGGTATTTGCCTATCCACGCTACAGCGATGTGTATTTGCAAACCAACGCCACCTTTGATCCAAAAAACGTCTTTGCCGATCCGTATTTTGAAGAGATAAAAGCCCAAGCGGAAAAGCTGCAGGTGGTGAGTGAGCAACGTTTGCTTGTCAACCGGGAAGAAATCATAGCCCTTGGGCAAGCAGAAATTGACAAGCAAACCCAAATTTGGGAAGCTGCGGTCCAAGAAGGACGGATTGAACTGAATAACGGACAAAAGGCCCTCGCAGATGGGTTGGCTACGCTCAATGAAAACAAAGCGACCTTGGAACAAGCAAAAATCCGCTTGGCCCAAGCCCAACAGGAATTATTAAATAACCAAGCCAACTTGCGACAAGCGCAAGTTGACTTGAATGCGGCACGTCAAAACTACAACAAACAACTCTTGGATGGCCAAGCCAAAATCGACAAAGGTTGGACGCAGTACAATGCAGGGATCGCCTCCTACAACCAAGGAATCAAAGACTATGAAGCCGGTTTGGCACAGTACAATGATGGACTTGCGAAGTACAATGCCGCATTGAGTGACTACAATGCGGGCCTTGCGAAGTACAATGCAGCCTATGCCGACTATCAAGCAGGACTCGATGAGTATAACCAAGGCTTGGCGCAGTATAACGCCCAAAAAGCCGAATTGGATCAAAAACGAGCGGATTTGGCTGCGGCAAAAGCACAGCTGGCCGATTTGCAGCAAGGGATAAACTTGTTGCAGGCCTTGTATGATTTGATGGTGGCCACTCCGGACACTCCATTGGTTCCTACCATCTACCTGCTTCAACAAGCCGTTGTAAGCGCTGGGAATTTTAGTGCGTCCCAACAGGCGTGGTTTGATAATGAAATTGCCTATATTGTGAACAATGCGGGGGAGGGTGCCACCTTTGGCAGCGCCGCTCCGCTGGTTTCGGGTCGTATTGCCATGTATCAGCAGCAATACAACGAGGGACAAGCCCAAGTGGCAGAAGCACAAAAGCAAATCGACGCGGGGCAGGCACAGTTGGATGCTGCGAAAGTGGAATTGGATAACGCGAAAAAGACCTTGGACGCCTCCAAGGCGCAGTTGGATGATACCAAAGCCCAATTGGATGCTGCGAAAGCGCAACTCGATGAAACCAAAGCGCAGCTGGATGCTTCTAAAAAGCAATTGGATGCCTCCAAGGCGCAACTCGATGCCTCACAGGTGGAGCTGGCCAATTCTAAAAAACAATTGGAAGCATCCCAGGTATCACTTGCTCGACAAAAAACAGATGGGGCGGCATCGTTGGATGCGGCCCAACGTAAAATCGATGCTGGGTGGATCCAATTGGAAGAGGCGAAGGAACAAATTGCTTTAAATCAAAAGAAAATCGAAGCAGGTCAACAAGAACTAGCACAGGCGCAAAAGGATTATGATGCGAAGGTGCTGGAGTTTGAAGCTGCTGAAAAACAATACGATGCCCAAGTGGCAAGTGGAAAACAACAGTTGCTTGACGCACAAAACGAACTGGAATCGTTGGAACTTGGGAAATGGTATATCTTTACCCGCGATGACAATCCAGGATATGCTGATTTTGCCGACGACGCCAGTCGCATTGCGGGTATTGCCGATGTATTTCCTGTATTTTTCTTTGTCGTAGCGGCCTTGGTGTGCTTAACCACTATGACGCGTATGGTGGAAGAAAACCGAACCCAAAGTGGCACGCTCAAAGCATTGGGATACAGCGATTGGGCGATTTCCAGCAAATACTTTTATTACGCCCTGCTGGCAACCTTGATCGGTTGTGTGCTAGGGGGGATTATTGGGATCAATTTATTCCCTAAAGTCATTTTTGGTGCATATTCGGACATGTATACCCTGCCACATTTTGCGATTGCCCAAAGTGCACCAACCTTCGCCATCGCCATGTTGGGTGCTTTCCTTTCTACTTGTACGGTTGCTTTGTTTGTGGCGTATCGAGAACTAAAAGAAGAACCGGCACAGCTGATGCGGCCAAAAGCCCCCAAAGCAGGAAAGCGCATCTTCTTAGAACGGATTCCGTTGCTGTGGACTCATTTCTCCTTTTCTTCCAAGGTAACGGCGCGCAATTTGTTCCGCTATAAATCCCGTTTCATTATGACGGTGTTTGGGGTTGCAGGGTGCACCGCCCTTATCTTAAGTGCCTATGCCTTGCAAAATGCCGTAGGTGTCATCGTACCACAACAATTTGGGGTCATTCAAAACTTTGATGGTACCATGAGTGCGCGCTACGCAGGGACCGGGGAAGAAAAAGCTGCCTTTATGCAAGTGCTCAAAGGAGATTCTCG
>JBOGAI010000028.1:0-13421 GCA_051655665.1 Erysipelotrichaceae bacterium
CACCATGATGCTGACTACAACCCTTTTGGAACAAATCTATCGCAGTTATCGCATTTTGAACAACGAACCGTATCATAAATAAATGAGGTTTTTAGTCTTAATCGTTGATAGTACTTGGTTAAGACTATTTTTATTGATAGAAATGACGTATCACTAGTAAAACTGTATTTACAGAAAATGTTTTGATTTATTAAGCAAGGAAGCAATGTATTATAAATGAATGGGTAATAGTAATTTCGTAAATAGAGGTAGATAGTAAAAATTATTACGTCTATTTCTTTATGAACTTTTTGGCAAATCATAATTTCGTACTTTTAGATGGAGCAAAAGTTTAGTGTGGACACAAAGTTTTTATTGCACCTAATTTCGGGTTTCATACATCGGTCACCCAGTGGATGCTAAGCGTCGGCATAAAGGAGTAGAATATGCACATCCAATAACAGTTGGAGATAATGTTTGGATAGGTGCAGGTATTAATGTTGTACCAGGGGTAACTATTGGTAGTAATGTTGTTATAGGAGCTGGACGTGTAGTAACAAAAGATATTCCAGATAATGTAATTGCTGTAGGCGATCCATCTAGAATGTTACGCAAAATAGCCGAAGATGAAATAATTAGAGCGCCTACAATACAAAGATAAGAAAGAGAGAGTCATAGTTATGAATTTTAATATGGAAAAGTTAGAATGGACAAGAAAGCCAAAAAAATATAGTATTAAGGAAGAAAAAATAGAAATTATTACAGAACCCCATACAGATTTATGGCAAAGAACTTATTATGGTTTCCAAAATGATAATGCTGCTGTTTTACAAATGACAACAAACGAGAAATACTTTTCTTTTGTTGTAAAAACTGACTTCTTAAGCAAAAGAAGATATGATCAGTGTGGAATTGCAATGTACCTTGATAGTGAAAACTGGCTAAAAGCTTCTATAGAATATGAGAATGATGAATATCAAAGATTAGGGAGTGTGGTAACAAACCATGGCTATTCTGATTGGGCTACGACAGATATAGATGCATCTATAAAATCCATGTGGTATCGTTTGAGTAGAAGAGAGTCTGATTACTGCATTGAATGTTCTGAAGATGGTGTTAACTTTAAACAAATGCGTATATGCCATATGTGGCAAGGTGCAGATGAAATTAAATTTGGAATATATGCGTGTTCTCCGGAAGACTCATCATTTGAAGCATTATTTTCCAATATGGATATTACCGAATGTCAATGGTTAGCTCACGACGGTCAGGCACCCGATGTAAATATATAGTTGGGATATATTTGCAAAATACGAATATAAGGCAACGTATACAAGCTGTTTCGAAAGAAAGTGATAGTGAGTGTCTTGAAGGGGTAATGAAATACCACACCTTACAAGGTTATGGCAAAAGTTTTGGACATATTGGCTTTGATGGATATATAGAATGTTTAAAAGCAAGGCAAGAAATAGAATTGTCAATTTTAAACAAACTTAAAATAGAGAAACTTGTCATTGAAAATCCGTTTGATGTTTGGGCTCGAACTTACAGCACGATTAAAAAATTTATGGATGACATGATAATACAAAATCCAATTTTGCAGAAAGGATTATGATTAAAAGATTATGCTTTAATTATATCGACAACAATAGAGCTCTTTATCATTAATTCAAGCGCATCCAATTCCACGGCTTTACGTTATGATGTGAATCAGCCATAACACAAGGTAGAATACATACAGTCACCGTAGTCATCCTTACTACGGTTTTTCAATTTTTATTACGTTAGCTACATACCTTAAATGCATATAGTATATGCATAAGAAAAAATGAGAAGCCCTCATTTAATGTAGTTTGAACAAACCGGATCACAAAAAAAGGTGGTTTATAATTTAATCATTGAATTGCCTTTTCCATGGTTGTTTTGTAGATGAAGATGACCTATCACAAGTAATATCTATACTAGATCATAATCATTGCCATCACACTTAAACCAAACAAATCGCATATATGTTTATATATAAATAGACATTTAATATAGAATGCTATAAAGTAAGGTTATAAATAACGGAAACGGAGTAAGGGCAATGAAGGATAACGAAATTTTTTGGAAGTCATCTATAGATGAAATTAAAAAAGGTTATATCGAAGGAGAAGAAGCGTTTACTTGTATATTTTGCAACAGTAGTTTTGAAAAGGGAAAAATATTTAAGCGGGGAGAGGATTTTTATGATGCAAAAAAAATAACGGAAATCCACGTTAAAGAGCAGCACAATTCATCCCTAGGTTATCTATTAAATATGAATTCCGATTTTACCGGGATTTCTGAAATCTATAGAGAACTACTAGGATTAATGGCTCAAGGGATTTCAGACAAGGAGATTGCAACGACACTTGGCATTGCACAATCTACAATTAGAAATCATAGGTTTAAGTTAAGGGAAAAGGAAAAGCAAGCCAGACTATTTTTAGCTGTAATGGGGCTTTTAAGCGATGCAACATCAAAGGGAATAAATGTTTTAGACAAGGAAGTTCTAACGAACCCTCACAAAACTGCTACAACCTTAGACGATCGATATAACATTACGGATAAAGAGAGAGAAGCACCTATTACGTCATATATGGACGAAACAAAGGCTTTAAAATCCTACCCAGCCAAGGAAAAGAAGAAAATTATCGTTTTAGGGGAAATAGTGAAAAACTTCTCTACAGGCAGGACATATACAGAGGAGGAAATAAATAGAGTACTGAGAAGGATTTTTGAGGATTACGCAACCATAAGAAGAGCATTAATTGAGTACGGTTTTATCGATAGAAGCAACGATTGCACTAAGTACTGGGTTAAGGATTAGAATTGGACTGAGATGATAAAAGAGGTTAGAAATTATATGGAAAACCGTTTTTGAAAATGATTATGGAGTACGGAGGACCTGCAAATGAAAATTAGAGAAGAGTATACCTGTCCATTGGAAATCGTTCACGACATTTTAAAAGGGAAATGGAAAACGGTAATTTTATACCAACTAAAGCACCATGGACACTCCTCTTTGTCGGATCTTGAAAAAAGCATTAACGGAATTAGTCAGAAAATGCTTTTGCAACAACTCCATGAGTTGAGAGAATTTGGATTGGTTGATAAAGTGAAGCACGAAGGGTATCCACTCCGTGTTGAATATTTCCTAACAGAAGATCGTGGTGAAAAAATAATCGCGGCTTTGGAGATTATGCAAGAAGTGGGCAAGAACTATTTAGAAGAAACGGGCAATCATGCGAAATCGTGTTAATGCTTTTTTCATACACACAAAAAAGTGGGTAATTTCCTAATCTGAAATGCGATGGTATAATCGCAACGTTAAATGAAAAAGGAGGTTCCCGTGAATAAAATTTTGTTAGTCGGAGAAATCCCAGTAAACTGCTACTTTATTAAGCACAATAAAAAATGCTATATTGTGGACCCAGGATACGAAAAAGAGAGAATCGTGAAATATGTAGCGGACCATGAGCTAACCGTTTTGGGGATACTACTAACCCATGCTCATATCGACCATATTGGAGCAATCGATGCGTTTGATGTTCCCGTATATCTTCATGAGAAAGAAGTCGAAATATTGATTGACGACTACAAGAATGGTTTTGATTATTTTGGAAAGGTCACACCCTATTCAATTAATGCGATCAATCTTGTTCGCATGAAAGATGGCCAATGCTTGTATATTGATGATTTGAAAATCGAGGTAATGCATACGCCAGGACACACGATTGGAGGTGTCTGCTATAAAGTTGAAAACGAGCTGTACACTGGAGACACCCTTTTTGAAGGAACCGTTGGGAAGTGGACGTTCCCCACAGGAGATTTGAATACCCTGAAATCGACCATTATCAATTTAATCGAGACACAAGACAAAGAAACCATCATACATCCCGCTCACGGCAACAGCAGCACAATCGGAGCGGAGCAAGCCAACAATTATTTTTATAACCAATGGAAGAAGTAAGAAAAAATCTCTCCTTCTTGCCGCTGATGTGAAATTAAAACCGTACGACAACCCCGTCGTACGGTTTTTCATTGACAAGCACCTGCATGCCAGTGTACGATAAAATCAAACCAAAAAGACAAAAATAGTTTGAGGAGTTTGAAAATGAAAACAGATGATGCACTAGTGATTGAAAACATCAAAAAAGTTACCCTTAAGAAACTGTCAACCCATGGAGCGAAGGGGTGGAATATGGGCCAGCTGGCTGCAGAGTCAGGCGTTGCAAAAGACACCTTGTATCGCATCATCGACAGCAAAGAAAACCTAATCAAAAATGTGCTGTTGGATTACATAGAAGCAAGCAAACACCGGATTGTGTCCATCATCCAAGAAGACGGAGCGTATTTGGATAAATTTACACCCATCATAGCCGAATTGACCGATTTTGCTTCGACGCTTTCCATTCAAAACATACAGGACATTTTGCGTATCTTCCCCCATTTGGCGCAAGATATTTCTACGCGCATGAATGAGGTTGACGCTCACATTGTAGACTTTTTGGCTTACGGGGTGAAACACGGCTTTCTCAAACAGGATGTAGATCCTTTGGTTGTATTTGGTCTTTTTGAATCCACCATTTTATACGCCTTGACCAAAGAGGATCAAAAGAACACCAAACACACGTTGACCTTAAGCCTGGTTTATTTGCTGCGAGGAATCGTTCATGAGACCCCATCCTGGTAAACACATTTGCCCAAATACCTGAAAGGAGAAAATACGTGTCCCAAACATCCATTGACCAAGTTGCCCTGCACCATCCACAGTTGCAGGGATATGTGTTTCGAAACCACGCAGTGAAGCGGTCGGGTTCCATTATTTTGTTTGGAGGAAGCGGTGGCGATTGTTGGGCAGAGCGAGCCCACTGGCTTGCACAACAAGGCTACTTCGTGCTTGCCTTGTATTATTTTGGCCAACCCAGCCAACCCAAAACACTTTGCAAGGTACCCATCGATTTTATTCATGACGCCATTGCGCTTGTCAAAAAGGAAAACCCCTATCATGATACATTGACCCTAATGGGCATTTCCAAAGGGGGCGAACTGGCCCTGCTGCTAGGATCACTTGTGGAAGAGATTGACCATATCGTGGCCTACGTTCCTTCCAGTCATGTTTTTCAAGGCATTGATGGATGGCATCCAGGCTCTAGTTGGACGTATCAAGGCAAGGCCGTGCCTTATCTTTCCTTTCGACGGGTCGCCCCTGCTATCCTTATTCAAACCGCACTTCAAAAAGCATTTACCAAGAAACCCACATTTCGCTTGTTTTACGCATCGGCGCGTCAGCGTGCCACCAACGTAGAAGCAGCGCGCATCAAAATCGAGCAGTTTCAAGGGGAGCTTTTGCTATTTTCGGGAAGCGAGGACACTTGTTGGGATGCAAGCAGCATGTGCCAAGAGATTTTAGCTCACGCAGTTGGCAAGGCCGAGCACGTTGATTTCAGGGGAGCCGGACACATTTTCGCCATCAGCACCAGCGCATCGTATTTATGGGGTGGCAATATCGAGTCCAACAAAAGGGCGGCTGACCAAGAACAACAACAGCTCCTTGCGCATTTGCATACCTGGCATCCTCTTGTCTAGGATTCCAGCAAATGACAACGACGGCATATGGAAAGGGGAAACCGATGAATCTTATTTTATCCGACAAAGCATTGCCATGCTGCGATGCGTTTGATGATTACACCTATTTTAATCTAGAAGAGTATTCCATTGCACCCTGCATGGGTTGCTTTGGTTGTTGGGTCAAAACCCCAGGACGGTGCGTCATCCGCGATGATGCAAGCACAATCTATCCGCTCATTGCCCAAAGTAAGCGCCTTCTTTATGTTACCAAAGTGCTATATGGAGGCTATGATCTCCCTATGAAAACCATGTTGGAACGCTCCCTTCCCTTGCAACAAGCCTTCATCCGCTTGGTACATGGGGAAGCGCACCACGTCCAACGTGCGGTTGCGCCCAAGCAAGCACTCATCATCGCGTATGGTTGTGAAGACAGCGAGGAACAAGCCATATTTCGACAATACATTGCCCGTAATGCCTTGAATGTCAACTGGGAACGTTACACCATCGTCTTTGCCCATGAAAACGAGATTGAAGCCTTCGTTTTACAGGAGGTATCCCAATGGAACAAACGGTAATGCTCAACGCATCCCCGCGCCTTCAAAAATCCAATTCCCTGCGCTATGCGCACCTTTTAAACCAAGCCGGGCTTAAAGCGGAAATCATGACCCTCACCAAACAAAATCATCAAGCGGTATGCGACCAAATCGCACAAGCATCAAACGTGGTCTTGGTATTCCCTTTGTATGCCGATGGCATCCCCGCTAGCCTGTTGCGCTTTTTGACCTATTGGCAAAACCAGCAACAAGAGCACAAACCATTGGTGCACGTCGTCATCAACTGCGGGTTCATTGAGCCGATGCAAAACGAAGTTTGCCTCAAGATGATGGCCTTGTTCTGCAAACAAAGCGGCCTTACGCTAGGCTCTACCTTGTCCATTGGAGGAGGCGAAGCCATCTTGGATACGCCGTTTTCCTTTTTGGTCAAACGCAAGATGCGACAATTGGCACGGGCCATCCATTCACAACAGCACGTTGCCCTGCACGTCAGCATGCCGTTAACCAAACGCGGCTTCGTAAAAGCGTCCACGGGGTATTGGTTGCGTTATGGCAAACGCTACAACGTCGACCACGCACAAATGCAAACCATGCACATTGAATAAAGGAGATCCTATGCGTACCATTGTCTTTTTTAACTTGCCTGCTCATGGCCACATCAATCCCACCCTAGCCGTGGTGGAAACGTTGGTGGCTCGCGGGCACAACGTCATCTATTATGCCTTTGACGAATTCAAAGCCAAAATTGAGGCAACCGGGGCGACCTATCGTTGCTATCCCTATGATTCAAGTGGACTTGAGCCTCACAAACTGACCAACTTTTTTCGTTTGATGGAGAAACTGTTGGAACTCAGTGAAGTCATTTTGCCCCCGTTGGAACAAGAATTGCGTGCGCAAGATGTTGATTTGATTGTGCATGACTCGTTGTGTCCTTGGGGAAAACTGTTGGCCAAACGTCTTGCCCTACCTGCCGTTGATTCGGTTACCACCTTTGCCCTCAATCAACATGTCGTCAAAACGTTGACGATGTCGCCAAGTGTGCTCAAAGATGGCCTTATCAGCTTACCGAGCATTCTTTCCAGTTTTAAGCGGATAAAGCGTTTGAAGAAACAAGGCTATGCCATTGGAAATCTTCCGGATTTGCTCATCAATGAACAATCCCTCAATCTCGTGTATACGTCACGATCCTTCCAGCCGCTAGAAAAGACCTTTGATGATCGCTATGCCTTTGTCGGTCCATCCCTTTCCACCCGTTTGGATCGCATGGACGAACTCGAGGCGCTCGATTCGACCAAACCCCTCATCTATATTTCACTTGGAACCATCGTCAACCAAAACCTTGCCTTCTATCATGCCTGTTTTGAAGCCTTTCACAACGTGGACGCGACCTTTATTTTGTCGATTGGTAAGCAAATGTCCCTTGAGGCATTGGGGCCTGTTCCCACCAACTTCATCGTCAAGCGCCATGTGGCCCAACTTGAAGTGCTCAAACGCAGCGCGTTGTTCATCACTCATGGTGGGATGAACAGCGTCCACGAAGCATTGATGCATCAAGTGCCGATGCTGGTGGTGCCAGGACAAAACGAACAAGAGATGGTGGCACGTCAAGTGCAAGCCTGTGGGGCGGGGATTCATCTTACCCAACTCAGTGCCGCCTCGCTTGCACAACATGCCACTACTTTGCTCACCACCCCTTCCTACAAGGAAAACGCAAAAGCCTTACAGCGCTCCTTGCAAGAAGCCGGTGGTCCTCAAAAAGCGGCAAGCCTCATTGAACAATACCTGCATTAGATTGCCTTCTCGCCGATTACAAGGGATCGCATTGTGAAGGCATCTACCTCACACCGCTTTACAATAAGGGAATCTTTCACTTGTTTTAAGCGGTTTTTTCTTGCATGTCCTGGTCGGCGTGGTATGCTTTTGAGGTAAGAAGAAAGAGGTATGGCGATGTATAAACTTGAACTCCATGGTGCCAATGAGATGAATTGTTATCTGGTGTGTCACCAAAATCACTGCTTTATAATGGACCCAGGCTACGATGCCCCCTTGCTCCAGCGTTTTGTACGCGAGCATCATTTGATTGTGGAAGGGATTTTGTTGACTCATGCCCATTTTGACCACATTGGTGCCCTGCATGCCTTTGACGTTCCCATTTATTTGCATGAGCAAGAGCTTGCGTTGTTGCATAATGATGTCCTCAACGGCTTTGCTACTTTTCATTTACACAAAGCCTTTGATTCGACGACATTGCAGCTGATTCCTTTGCAAGATGGTGCAACAATCCCATTGCTTGAGCGCACCATCACCATGCTTCATACGCCCGGCCATACGGCAGGCAGTGTGTGTTATGTCTTTGAAGAGGAAGTGTATACCGGGGACACCTTGTTTCAAGAAAGCGTGGGCAATTGGACGTTTCCCACTGGAAATCTTGCGTCCCTCAAGCAATCGGTTGTTTCCTTGCTTGATACCCTTCCACAGCATTATATCCTCTACCCCGGACATGGTCCTATGACCACAGTGCAACAGGAAAAAGCAACCAACCCATTTTATCAGACATGGTCCAAGGAGCTTCATCATGCATCACAATAATCTCATCGTCAAACGACTAACCAAAGGCATGGATTTGAAAGAGGAACTGCAGGCACTATGTGTTCAAGAACACATTGAGGCAGCGGTGCTGCTTTCCAGTGTTGGCTCCTTGAGCCAAGTTCGTGTGCGCGATGCCAGTGGAGTCCACATTCAGACAATCCAGGGCAATCACGAAATATTGTGCTTGCAAGGGACCCTAAGCCGTCATCGCCTCCATTTGCACCTCACCTGTGCCGATGAACGTTTGACTTGCATCGGGGGCCACCTGGTGGATGGCTGCATCATCCATACGACATGTGAACTGGTTATCCTTGTGCTTGAGAAATGGCGTTTTACCCCAGTATGGGATGAACAAAGTGGTTACGACGAATTGCACATTGCACTGCAGGAGGACGATGTGGATGGATACTAATTGGGATTCCCTCCTACAGATTCAAACGGAAGGCGTGCAATCTCTTGAAGAAGTGACCCCCCACCTCAATCGCTATGAAGCCACTGGTTATGCAGCGCTTGCAACGTTGGCTGACCATTTCGATTTTGATCCCACTACCCATGTCGTTGACTATGGCTGTGGCAAAGGGCGCATGCTTTTTTACTTGCACCACCGCTTTGGCTGTGCTGGAGTGGGCATTGAGTTGCAACACCCTTATCATCAAGCCGCCCTCAACAATCTCACAGCGTATGCCACCACGCATCCGGATGCCGCTGAGGCCCTACGCTTTTTGCACATGCCTGCCCAAGCCTATGCGCCATCCGACCAAGACAATTTCTTCTATTTCTTCAACCCCTTTTCGTTGCCTATTTTTATGAAAACCATCGAATCCATCTTGGACTCTTTGCAAACCCATCCTCGTGTGATTTACCTGTGTTTGTACTATCCTTTTGCAGAGTATTTGTACTACCTGGACAGTTTGGGTTTGTTCGTGTTGCATGCGCGCATTCCGCTTGATGCGCAGGATGCGCAAGAGGCCTTTGTACTATATCGTTTGCAACCCTAAATCAAGGTGTGTAAGCACGCCGACAAACACTAAGTGAAATTGTAAAAATGGCTTTTCAAAAGGAATGAATTTTGTTAAACTTATAGAGTTTACTTGAGGAGCAGCTTATGACGAAACATACCCCGAACATTTTGGTTTTTGGACTTTCCATTCTTGATATCTTTGGTTTTGTAGACCACACCTACAATACCCATGACTCCAATCCAGGAGCCATCCAAACGGCCTATGGGGGCGTATGCCGTAATATTGCTGAAAACTTAACCCGTTTGGGCATCGATACACACTTTATTTCCATCTTGGGTGATGATGCAGCTGGCAAAGGATTGTTGGAGCATGCGAACAAGATGGGCTTAGACATGTCCGACTCTCTCATCATCAAAGGGGCGACCACCCCAACCTATATGGCCATTTTGGATGAACATCGCGAAATGGTATCGGCCGTGTGTGACTTTAAAATCATTGATCATGTCACCCCTGCCTTCATCGACGCGAAAAAAGAACGCATTGCGCAAGCCGATTACATGATTTTGGATTGTGACGATCCTGCCATCACGCGTCACATCGTCACCCAATACCATACTACGACCAAGATGATTTTGGACCCCGTCTCTGGGGCAAAAGCCAAGGCGATTGCGGACTTATTGCCATATTTCCATACCATCAAACCCAACCGACATGAAGCCAGTGCCCTTTGCGGTTTCCCCGTTGAAACCATCGAAGACGTGCGCCGTGCCGGTCGTTACTTCCAAGGTTTGGGCGTTGCCAATATCTTTATTTCACTTGATAAAGATGGTGTCTACTACCTAACCAAAGAAAAAGAAGGCACCATCCAAGGCAGTCCGGTCGAAGTATTGAACGTAACCGGTGCTGGAGATGCCTTTGTTGCCGGAATTGGCTATGGTTATCTGCATGCATTGTCGATTGAAGAAACCCTTGAATTTGCCATTGCCATGTCCATCGCAACCATTACCCACGAACAAACCATTCATCCTGATTTGGATGAAGCGTACATCCAAGACATCGTATCCCGACAAGATTGGAAAATCGAAACCTTTTAAGAGCATTCCTTGCTCTTTTTTTGTATACTGAGAAAAAAGGAGGCTCATTATGCCCTTTCTATTGGATTTGACTCGACCCTTACGCCCAAGTTCTCCTTCCTATCCCGGTGATCCTTCCCTGCAACTTTCTCCCATTGCCACCTTATCGCAAGAGGGGTTTGTGGATGAGCAACTCACCATGGGCATGCATTTGGGAACCCACATCGACGCCCCTGCACACATGCTTGAAACAGGTGCGCGCATCGCTTCCTTTCCCATCGAGCAATTTGTTGGAGAAGCCATGGTTATTGATGTGCACGGAACCCCCCTCATTGAAGCGCATCATTTGCCCCTACACCAAATCAAAGCGGACATGATTGTGCTCTTGCGTACCGGCATGGAGGAACACTATGGCCATCCTGCGTATTTTACGGACTATCCCGTGCTTAGTGAGGAAGCGGCCAGCGCACTGGTCAAGGCGAAACTCAAACTATTGGGAATCGACGCTCCCTCCATTGATCACGCCCCTTATCGCCCTCATAAAATTCTACTAGAAGCGCAGATTTGCATCGTGGAAAATTTGTGCAATCTTGCCCCGCTACCAAAAACACCCTTTACCGTTATTGCCTTGCCCTTGCGCCTTGACTCCAACGCATCACCCGCAAGAGTCATAGCGTGCGACTATTTTTTTCCCAAAAACATGGTAAAGTAGAATTGAACTATTGGAGGTTTGTATGCGCATTACTTTACGTCCTACATCATTAGAAGATTTGCCCAATTTAAAAATGCTGTGGAACACAGCCTGTTCCATGACGCAATCCACGCTGTTGCAAGGAAACCCTTGGGATGATTCTCAACTCTACCAATGGTATCGAAACATGCGTAATGATCGCGCGCTTTATCATTACAGCATCTACTCAAACACGCACCAGTATTGTGGAGAAGTGTATTTCCGTTTGAAATCACCAACGCATGCCTTGGTGGAGGTCTCCCTTTTGCATCATACCCAAGGAGAGGGGATTGCCACTCAATCCCTTCACCAAGCCTTGGCCATCTTGTTTAGTGAAACAAGCGCCCAATATGCCTTTACGCTTGTCGAAAGTGCAAATCGTAAAACCATCCACTTTTATGAACGTTTTGGGTTTGCAGCCAACCCCCATATGGATTTGGATCCTGAAACGACCTATTTGGAAATCAGCAAAGAGCTGTGGATGCACACCAAGGAGTTGGAACGTTGTAAGTGGGTGAAGGTGGAACTGTTCGTACCAGCTGAATTGGCCGATCTGTTTTGCACGCAATTGCTGCGTTTGGGCATTGGAAAAAAGGGATCTTCCTCCATGGGGATTCACCTAAGTTCAAGTTTATCCATTGTGCCAACCAAAGCCAGCTCTTATACCTATCCTGGTGTGGGCATCGAAACCAGCGAACAGGCTGAAACCAAACTAGAGTTTCGCTGCAAAGAAAGTCAGCTTTCTGCACTGCTGCAACTCATCGAAACCCACCATCCTCATTCGAGTCCAACCTACTATATCTTGCCGTTGCTCAATGAAGAATACGAATAACACACACATGCGTGTGTGTTTTTGTTTGACACTCGCATTTGAGAAAACGACGCATTTGTGGTACCATAGTAGGACAGTGAATCCCACAGAAAGGAAATGAAGAAGATGGAACAACTCCCAAACTGCCCAAAATGCAACAGCACTTATACCTATGAGGATGGGCATCTCTATATTTGTCCAGAGTGCGGTCACGAATGGGCAATGCACGCAGTAGAAAGTACCGATGTCAATCAAATCGTGGACGCCAACGGCAATGTTTTGCAAGATGGTGACAGCGTGACCATTGTGAAAGATTTGAAAGTAAAAGGCAGCTCGTCCGTATTGAAACAAGGAACGAAAGTGAAAAACATCCGCCTAGTCTTTGAAGGGGATCATAACCTTGATTGCAAGATCGAGGGCTTTGGTCCAATGAAACTCAAGTCTGAATTTGTAAAGAAAAACTAAACCAGGATAGATACGCAAGGTTACTCGACCTTGCGTTTTCTCAGGTTTTCATGTAAAATTGCTTTGACATTCAAAGCATTAAACTATATTAGTGTGATAAGGAGAGGCTATGAATCTACACCATTTTGAACAACTCGTTGCCGAAGCCAATCGTTGCTTGCTATGCCGCAACCCACGTTGCCAGCAACATTGTCCCATTGCAACCCCCATCCCCGAAATCATTACATTATACAAAGAGGGCAAACTAGAAGAAGCGGGAAAACGTTTGTTTGACAACAACCCTCTCTCCGCCATTTGTGGCATTGTATGTGCGCATGAGGAACAATGTGCCGGCAACTGCATCGTGGGAATCAAAGGGGAGCCTGTGAAATTCTATGAGATTGAGCAGGAAGTATCCCGCGCCTATTTGGAACAAGTTCGCTTTGCCAAACCGCCGTCCAATGGAAAACGCGTCGCCGTCATCGGAAGTGGACCTGCAGGTCTTGCCGTTGCGTTTGAAATGGCATCCGCCGGCTTTCAAGTCACCATTTTCGAAGACAATGCCCAGCTAGGCGGCATCTTGCGCTATGGCATTCCCGACTATCGCTTGCCACGTGACTTGATTGACCTTTTGGAACAACATCTTTTGGATTTGGGCGTAAAAATTCGTTTCAACACCATGAT
>JBOGAI010000029.1:0-2078 GCA_051655665.1 Erysipelotrichaceae bacterium
AGACAAAGAAGGCAATACCCCCACTGGAGGGTAAATTCCATGGCTGTGCATGTCGCGGTCCAACACGATTTGGCCCTCGGTGATATAACCGGTCAAATCCGGAATTGGATGGGTAATATCATCATTTGGCATCGTCAAAATGGGCAACTGTGTTACCGATCCATCGACCCCATGAATGATTCCCGCTCTTTCGTATAGAGAAGCCAAGTCAGAGTACAAATACCCTGGATATCCTTTTCTTCCTGGGATTTCTTCTTTGGAAGAAGAGAACTCGCGCAACGCTTCACAGTACGAAGTAATGTCTGTCATGATAACCAAGATGTGCATATGTTCTTCATAGGCAAGGTATTCCGCAGCACTGAGCGCACAACGTGGTGTCAAAATACGCTCAATAATCGGTTCATTTGCCAAGTTCAAAAACATCACAACTTTTGACAACACTCCGCTTTCTTCAAAGGCGGAACGGAAATAATCGGCAACGTCATGCGTAATCCCCATGGCAGCAAAGACAATTCCGAATTGCTGATTATTCTCACCTGCAATTTTCGCATTTTTCGCAATTTGCATCGCCAATTCGTTGTGAGGCATCCCCGATCCTGAGAAGATTGGTAATTTTTGCCCACGAATCAACGTGGTGAGTCCATCAATACTGGATACTCCGGTATTGATGAAGTTGCGTGGATATTTACGCGCTACCGGGTTAAGTGGCATTCCGTTAATATCCACAAGTTTATTGGTGAACACTTCACCCAATCCATCAATGGGACGTCCGGCCCCATTGAAGGTACGACCAAACATTTCGCGGGCCACCGGCAATCGCATGGAGTGACCAAGTAATGTGGTAGTAGTATTTTGCAAAGACAATCCTTCGTTTCCTTCAAAAACCTGAATAATGGCTTTGTCTCCTGCCAGTTCTACAATTCTTCCAGAACGTTTTGATCCATCATGAAGACGCAGTTCAACCATTTCCTCAAATGAGGCATTTTCAACATGTTCAACGGCAACCAACGGTCCTTTGATTTCACTCAGTCCGACATATCTTACTTCCATTCGCGTACCCCCTGGCTTGTATTGATAGTAGCCAAACGATTATCAATCATTTCACGGTAGGTGTCGAATTTTTCAAGTTCGTTGTTTGCAATATCATATTTCATACGTGCAAGCATTTCAAAAACACCCAAATTTACTATCGTGGAAACTGGAATTCCATAGTGTAAAATCCCTTTGGATTGTTCGTAAAGATAAATAATCAATTCCATCATTTTCATTTGTTTGGTAAGTGGTACGTAAGTATCTTCAGGGTGGAAAGCATTTTGTTGCAAATACCCGACACGAATCAAGCGCGCAACTTCCATAATCAACTTTTGATTTTCTGGCAATACGTCTGATCCAATCAACTTCACAACTTCTTCCAACTTCGATTCTTCCGCTAATATACTGACAAATTGTTGTCGGTATTTCATGAATTGATAATCCACTTGTTCGTTGTACCATGCGGACAAATCAGGAATATACTCACTATAACTTTGCATCCAGTTGATGGCTGCGTAGTGACGCATGTATGCCAATGATTTATCTAGTGCCCAAAAACAGCGAACAAAGCGTTTGGTATTTTGTGTAACAGGCTCTGAAAAGTCAGCCCCTTGTGGAGAAACCGCCCCAATGATGGAGATGGACCCTTCTTGATCACAAAGGGTCTTCGCATACCCTGCACGCTCATAGAATTTGGATAATCGAGATGGCAAATATGCGGGGAATCCTTCTTCCGCTGGCATTTCTTCCAAACGGCCGCTGATTTCACGCAAGGCTTCGGCCCAACGAGATGTAGAGTCCGCCATCATCGCAACGTGGTATCCCATGTCACGGTAGTATTCCGCAATCGTTACACCCGTATAAATACTTGCTTCACGAGCCGCTACCGGCATATTTGAAGTATTCGCAATTAACACCGTACGATCCATCAAGGGACGATTTGTTTTCGGGTCAATCAATTCTGAGAATTCATCCAATACTTGAGTCATTTCGTTCCCGCGTTCCCCACAACCAACGTAAACGATGATTTGCGCATCACACCATTT
>JBOGAI010000030.1:0-2598 GCA_051655665.1 Erysipelotrichaceae bacterium
TTGTGGATAGCTAAATTGCATCAAGGCACGCTGCATTAGCTTTTCTTCATATGTTTTGGCTACATACACCGGTTTAAGTGTTTCTGGGTCCAATCCGGTATAGTACATACACGTTGCAGGGGTACCTGGGGTTGGATAGAAATCTTGTACTTGTTTTGGGGTGTAGCGAATCGATTTCAAATAACGAGCCAATTCGATGGCAGCCTCAAGGTCACTTCCAGGATGGGAACTCATCAAATAAGGCACCAAAAATTGATTCTTGTTGAACTGGGCATTTTTGGCTTGGTACTTTTCCGTAAATTTCAAATACAGCTCTTTGCGTGGTTTGCCCATTTTGTCTAATACTTTCGCTGAGATGTGTTCCGGCGCAACTTTTAGTTGGCCTGAAATGTGATGTTGCACCAACTCATCCCAGAACGTGTCGTCACGATCATACATCAAGTAGTCATAGCGAATCCCTGAGCGGATGAATACTTTTTTCACCTTGTCCAATGAACGCAGTTCACGTAGTACTTCCACATAACCAGAATGGTCTACTTTCAAAGCCGGACACGGTTTGGGATGCAGACATTCTTTGTCTACGCACGCTCCAAACTTGGCTTGTTTGTCACAAGCAGGACGATGGAAGTTGGCCGTAGGACCACCCACGTCATGGATGTACCCTTTAAAGTTCGGCATCTGGGTAATGAGTTTTCCTTCTTCGACGATACTATCCTTGGAACGTGTCGAAATGACGCGTCCTTGGTGGTGGGTGATGGCACAAAAAGCACAAGATCCGAAACATCCACGGTTGGAGATAATGGAAAATTGAACTTCCTCAATTGCCGGAATGTATTCGTATTTAGGATGGAAGGTCCGCATGTACGGCAACGAATACGTGAAATCCATCTCCTTTTCGCTCAGTGGCAAGGCCGGTTTGTTTTGCACCACATACCATCCATCGTATGGTTCAATGAGCACGTGTGCATTGATGGCATCGATATTGCGGTGTTGCACCTGATAGCTCTTCGCATAAATGTAGCGATCCGCCTTGATTTCTTGATAACTTGGCAAGACAATCGCATCGTCAATGTAGGAAATGTCTTTGGTCTTATAGACAGTTCCACGAATGTAGCACAAATCTCTAGCGTGTAAGCCTCCTGCCAATGCATCGGCCACTTCAATCATTGTGGTTTCCGCCATCCCAAACACCAACAAGTCGGCTTGAGAATCAATCAAAATGGATTGACGTACTTTATCATCCCAATAATCATAGTGAGCGAGTCGACGCAAAGAAGCCTCAATGCCGCCAATGACAACACTTGCCTCTGGATACAGTCGTTTGATGATTTGGGTGTACACAATCGTAGGACGATCGGGTCGTTTTCCCATTTCTCCGCGATCGGAATAGTAATCTTTGTCGCGTCGACGCTTGTTTACCGAATAATGGTTTACCATTGAATCAATGTTTCCAGCCGTCACTAAAAAACCCAATCGTGGGTTTCCAAATTGCGTAAATTCCGCTTCGTCATTCCAATTCGGCTGCGCCAAAATGGCAACCGAATAACCATAAGCTTGCAAGGTACGACCAATAATGGCAGCGCCAAAGGAAGGATGATCCACATAGGCATCCCCGCTTACTAATACAAAATCCACTTGTTCAAAACCTTGTTCAAGCATTTCTTCTCGTGTAGTAGGTAAAAAAGACATAAAAAAACACTCCAATCTTATCCGTGATAGTATACCACAGAAATTGGAATGTCCTAAGTGTTTTGACTTATTCAGTGTAATATTCCGCAAAGCGGTCTTTTAATGTGCGATAATCCAAAACGCCGATGTCAACGCGTTCTACTTTTCCTTCTACAATCCAAAAAGTAGTAGGCGTCGCGGTTACTTCTCCGATGATTTCCATCAATTTGATAAGTCCTGTACGGGTTTGTTTGCCATCCACCTCTTCGGTTGGCTCTTCGTCAATCAGCAATTCATAAATGGTTGCTTCATTGTTTTTGGTGAATTCCTTCATGACTTCCTCATAAGCAATACAAGCCGAGCACGTCGAAGAACCGATGACCAACATCATAGACGGATCGCTTTCCAACATAGTCATGACTTCAGTACTATTTTTCTTTACAATTTCCCCTTTGTTTTGGCTACATCCTGTCACAAACAGCATCAAAGCCAATCCAAACAATGCAATTTTTTTCATAAACATTGTACCTCCAATACATTCACAATAATATCACACTCCGCATTAAAAATCCTACGAATTTGATTCAAAGCCAAAAAAATGCTACACTTGGTACAAAATGGAGGTACCCCTATGGAACTGTTTTACGGAAATTATGAATCCTATTACGATGCGGAAGATGTCGTAGACTTAAAAGAGCAAGTCAGCGCGTGGCAAAGCGCCCTCTTTGAACAACTTTTGCCCTATTATCCAACCCTAACCCCCTACACTTCTTTGGAGGCATCACACTTTGATGCCCTCGATGATTTGCAGTATGGCGCTCTATTATTGTATGTAGTGTATAAAGAAGCCAAAAAACCACTTCCAAGCAAAGTCAAGAACATGTGGATGGAAGATAAGGTATTTATGGAAGCAACCAAAGCCTCACACAA
>JBOGAI010000031.1:0-18817 GCA_051655665.1 Erysipelotrichaceae bacterium
ACGAACCCATTTGGGTTCTTTTTTTTTGCTTCAGAAGGAGAGCGGGTCCCTTATCCAGTGGGGAAAATAAGCCCGAGACGTTTTCCAGTGGAAAACCTTGAAACCCCATGCAGGACCCCACTCCTTTTTTCCACGGGAACAGCGGGTTATGCCGATTTGTGCAGAGTGCATAAATCGTAAAACAATTTGGGTTTTGACGGTGGTGGTGTTGCGTAAAAAGCCCTTTCATAAGATAATAGAAGTGAGTTTTTTTTAGGAGGGTATTTATGAGTCAAAGAGAATACAGTCGTCGATTGAGTGATTTACAGGAAAACATAAAGGCTTCTTACTTTGCGCTTTATGAACCATATGGGGCAACGAATAAAGATTTCAAACGCTTTTTGGCCATGTTGGCCAAATCGTATGCTAACCGCAAAAGCGCACTGCGTAAAATCGATCTGAACGATCGACAATGGGCCCAAAGTGCACAGACGGTTGGTCTAACGCTGTACGTTGATTTGTATGCGAAGAATCTTGCGAAGTTGAAAACCAAACTCCCTTATTTGCAGGAACTTGGCATCACCTTAGTGCACTTGATGCCACTTTACGAAAGCGCTGCTTCCCTTACACATACCCATCCTGGAGTCGTTGACTTTTATCGATTCAAAAAGGAATATGGAGATTGGGCGGATTTAGAGTCTTTGTGTGATTCCTTCCGTAAGGAGGGGATCTACGTCAGCATCGACTTCAACATGAACCAAGTCTCTATCCAACACCAATGGGCCCAAAAGGCCTTGCAAGGGGATGTGGAGTATCAAAAGTATTTCATAATGGTGGATGATATTGGGGTAGTGAACGCCTATAACAAGATGGTGCCCGAGGCAATGCCCATCAAAGAGCCGGGCAATTTCACTTTTGTAAAGGCCTTAAACAAATATGCCTTCACCACTTTTACCAAAGAAGAGTGGGATCTCAATTACAAAAATCCAGCTGTATTTGAAGAAATGTTGGGTACGCTATTGGAGTTGTCCAATCTAGGAGTCGGCATGATCCGGTTAAATGGTTTGCCATTCCTTTGGAAACAAGTGGGGACGACATGTCGCAATCTGCCTCAAGTTCACCAATTGTTGGAACTGCTGCGTCTTGTGGTACAAGTGGTCTGTCCATCGCTTGTGCTGGTGGGCGAAGCCCATGTGGACCCACACGAAGTCATTCGCTACTTCGGCAATGGGGAAAGTCCACAATGCGAATACATGACCAACTCAACCATGATGATCAATACATGGAATGCCTTGGCAACCCGAGACACCCGATTGTTGAACATCGATATGCAACGGACGGCACTGCAAAACAATGCCAACTGGCTCAATTACATTCGAAACTATGATGCGATTCAGTGGACCTTTAACGAAGCGGCAGCGCTAGCGCTCAATTGGAGTCCCGAAGAACACAAACAGTTTTTGATTCAGTTTTATGCAGGGGAATTTGAAGGAAGCTTCGCCAATGGGCAACGCTATGAGTTCAATCCCAAAACGCTCGATACCAAAATCAATGGTACCTTTGCCTCTTTGATTGGGGCACAGCGAAGTCTTGAGGAACACGATGTCTTCGGGGCAGAACTGGCGGTGAAGAAAATGCGCCTGGTAGTGGCGCTATTATGCGCTCAACGCGGTATTCCGATGTTGCAGGCGGGAGATGAGCTGGCATTGTTCAATGATGTGGACTACATCAAAGATCCAATGAAGGCGAGAGATGGGCGCTGGATGCAACGCTTCAAGTACGATCCAGCCCAATATTTGCTTTCAGCGCAACCCAACTTTCATCAAGCCTACTTTGAATCACTGAAAAACTTGCTTGCGCTGCGCAAAGAAGAGCCTTTGTTTGACAATGACAATCCAACTTACAACATTGCCACATCCAATCACTCCATCTTTTCGTTTTGGAGAAGCAACGAGAGCGATTTGTTGGTAGCGTTGTTTAATTTCAGTGAGTATCCACAGAAAATTAATACAATTGAACTCAAACAATACGGTATTCAGGGTGAATTTGTGGAAATGGTGCAAGGAAAGCGTATTAATTTAGCTCAAAAGACCATTTATTTGCATCCGTATGAGTTTATGTGGCTAAAAAAACAGTAAAATTGAACAAAATGGCTGAAAAAGCTATGATAAATCAAAATTCCGTCCAATTATGGTTAAAAAGTTGGACGGAATTTCTTTTTATTTGACATTGTAAAGGGTTACATATATAATTGAACCATAAAGTACATGGAGGTACTCAAATGAAAAGAGTTTTAGCATTAGTAGCGGTTTTTTCATTGGTATTGGGTGTTTCGGGTTGTTCGAACAATGGAGGTTCAGAACCAGTTGAAATTACCTTGGCACAAGGGAAGCCAGAAATTGACGGTGCGTTAAAAGAATACGCGACAACGTATGAGTCCAAAAATGGAGTGAAAGTAAACATCGTTTCTTGCGGTGGTGACTCTTGCCAATTGGGCGATAAACTGAAAGCGGACTACCAAGCAGGAAATATGCCAGACATTTTCCAAATTCAAGGGATTGAAGACTATAATGAATGGAAAGAAATCATCATGTCGCTTGAAGGAAGTGATTGGATGGAAGACACTTCCCTTACATATTATGTGGATGGCGTTCCTTATGGATTTCCAGTAACCGTAGAAGGTTGGGGCTTGGCTTACAACAAAGACCTGCTTGACCAAGCGGGTATTGATCCTGCAACCCTAGTAAACTACGACGGGTATGTAGCGGCATTTGAAAAATTGGAAAGCATGAAAGCGGATTTAGGCATTGATTCAGTCGTGTCGATGGCTGCTGGTCCTGGTATGTACTGGGTAACAGCGGATCACAACTTCAACTCTTTGTTGTCAAACGGAGTGGACTACGACGACATGAGCGTAGTGGATTCCTTGTTGGCAGGTGACGTTGATGGAACACGTCTGCAAGAATATGGAAACTGGGTAAACTTGTTGTTTAAATATGCGGACAAAAACGTATTGACTGCTGGGGGATATTCTGACCAAGTGAATGCGTTCGTTAACCAAAAAGCAGTCTTCGTTCACCAAGGAAACTGGATTGACGGTGACCTTGCCAACGCAGGAGCTTCCTTCAACATCGGAATCGCACCTCAAGGCAGCATGAAAGAAGACACCAACGGAATCTTCGTTGCAGCCCCTTCATTCTATGTAATCAACAAAGACTCCAAAAACGTGGAAGCAGCGAAACAATTCTTGAGTGACATGGTTTATACCGAAGAAGGAAACGACTACATTGTCAACAAGGCAGGTATGGCTCCAGCCTTCAAAAACATTACTTTGAAACCTACAGGTAAAATGACCAATGCAGTCATCGATTGGAACAACTCTGGTAACATTTATGGATGGAAACAATATAATTTCTCAAGTTCTTTCCGTACTGACACACTAGGTCCAATCTACAACCAATTGGCAACCGGTGCAATTGATGTCAACAAATTCGTAGAATTGATGACACAAGCCTTCAAAGATAACGCAAAATAATCGCATACGCTTAGTGAATTGAAAATGGGGCAGGTGCTTACCTGCCCTGCATTATGCCAAAGGAGTCAAGATATGCAATCATTCGTTCGAAAATATCGTGAGAATCTGTCATTTTGGTTGTTTTTAGCTCCTGCTTTGCTCGCATTCACCATGGTCATCATTGTTCCATTTTTGTTTGGGCTCTACTACTCCTTCACCAACTGGACAGGAGGGGCACAAGCATCCATCGAATGGGTGGGGTTTGCCAATTACGTCAAAGCATTTCAGGATCCACGTTTTCTTTATTCAACCATTATTACCATCGTTTACACTTCTTTGAACTTGATTTTACTTAACGTGGTCGCCTTCTCTTTGGCTTTGTTGGTGACTTCTCAACTGCGCCTTTCTACCTTGTATCGCGCGGGATTCTTCTTGCCCAACGTCATCGGGGGCATCATATTGGGGTACATTTGGCAATTTATCTTTAACCAAGCGACCCCACTGCTGTTTGCCTTTATCGGGTCAGACTATTTCGTCAACAATCTGCCGATTCTTGCGAAAGCCGACACGGCTTTGCTGGCCTTAGTCATCGTATCAACGTGGCAATATGCCGGTTACATCATGATGATCTACGTCGCAGCGTTGCAAAACGTGCCGAAAGACTTGATTGAGGCTGCCAAAATCGATGGTGCCAATGCGTGGCAACGCTTCCGCAACATCACCATTCCAATGGTGGCTCCGGCCTTTACCGTCACCTTGTTTTTGACCTTAGTCAACTCATTTAAGCAATTCGACGTCAACGTTTCACTAACCGGATCGGGTCCTGCCGTAAACTTCATGGGGAAACCCATTCCGGGAGTGGAATTGCTTGCCCAAAACATTTCAAACACGGGAAGCGTGTTGCGTGACAATGCGCTAGCCCAGTCCAAGGCAATCATTTTCTTTATTGTGCTGGTCGTATTCTCGCTGATTCAAGTTTGGATTTCGAAAAAACGGGAGGTGGAAATGTAATGAAAAAACATTATCGACTCTACCTGCTCGAGTTTTTCACCTTAGCCTTGTTTTTGTTCTTTATTTCTCCTTTGATTTTGGTCGTCATCAATGCGGCGAAAACAAATGCGGAAATTTCCGTTTCAGCACTTGCGCTACCAACCAATTGGAGCCAGTTGTGGCTCAACGTTCAAAGCGTGTGGACCAATGCAAACGTTGGTTACCCTAAAGCATTGTTTTCTTCCATCGTCGTGACGTTTTGCTCCTTGGCTTCCATCACCTTGACCTCCGCAATGGCTGCTTGGGTCTTGGCCCGCAATAAAACCAAAAAATCGACAATCGTCTTCATGATTTTTGTCGCAGCAATGGTCATTCCCTTCCAAGTGGTAATGTTTCCGTTGGTGCAATGGTTCCGCATTTTGGGAGATGCATTGGGAATCAAATTGTTGCAAAACTACATCGGGCTCATCTTTGCCTACACCGGCTTTGGAGCGTCCTTGTCCATCTTTATGTTTCATGGATTTATCAAATCGATTCCAACCGAATTAGAAGATGCCGCAAGAATTGACGGATGTGGTAAAATAAAAACATTCCTGTACATTGTCTTTCCAATCTTAAAACCAATCTATGTAACCATTTTGATTTTGAATGGCATCTGGATTTGGAATGATTATTTGTTGCCACTATTGGTTATTGGGAAAGGGACACCCAACCAAACCATACCACTCGCAGTAAGCAATTTTGCGGGAGCCTTCCTAAAGTCATGGGATTTGATGATGACAGCCATCTTGATGGCGTTGGTTCCGGTAATCTTCTTCTTCGTATTGGCACAAAAATACATCATCAAAGGAATGGTAGAAGGGGCAGTGAAGTAAGGAGTCTTTTGAGAGGGGTAAAAATATGAAAATGATCATCGATGAGTTTCATTCAGGACACTGCGCGGAACTATACAAGTATTATGGTGCACACCGCATCGAAGAAGGGATTCATTTTGCCGTTTATGCACCACATGCCCAAAAAATGAGTGTTGTGGGAAGTTTTAATCATTGGAATAATCAAGCAAACCCCATGATCCGTCTTCCGGATGGATCATGGATTTGCACGATCACCCACGCCAATGTGGGCGATCTGTATAAATATTGTATTTGGGATGCTTATGGAAATTGTTTTGAAAAAGCAGATCCAGTAGGGTTTCTCAGTGAAATGAGACCCCAAACGGCAAGTCAAATCGTAACACTGGATGACTTTGCTTGGGAGGATCAAGCGTACATTGCAAAGCGCAGCAATGGGTTTGATCGTCCGGTGAATATCTATGAAGTCCACTTGGGCGGATGGATGCGTAAGCCAAATGGACAATGGCATACGTATGAAGAAATGATTTCGCATTTGATACCTTACGTCGTGGAAAATGGCTACACACATATCGAGGTGATGCCACTAACCGAACATCCTTTTGATGGATCTTGGGGCTATCAAGCCACTGGTTACTTTTCCGCAACCTCACGATATGGAACGCCGCATCAATTGAAGCAACTCATCAATGCCGCCCATCTGGCAGGTATTGGGGTCATCTTCGATTTGGTCTTGGCCCACTTTGTGAAAGATGCGCACGGCTTAGGTCATTTCGATGGGACAGCGCTCTATGAGTACCCGTCCTTGAACGATGCCCGCAGCGAATGGGACACGTTGAATTTTGATTTGTGGAAAGAGGAAGTACGCAGCTTTTTGATTTCAGCAGGAAACTTTTGGATTGAAGAATACCACTTTGATGGATTGCGCATCGATGCTGTTTCTAACATTATTTATTGGGGTGGCAACGCACAGCGTGGCGTCAATACCGGAGCGTTGGACTTCATGAAACGCTTCAACTACATCTTGCATCAAAAACATCCAGGCGTCATGCTTATCGCAGAAGATTCCTCCGCTTTCCAAGGTGTGACCAAGCCGGTCGAATACGGCGGATTGGGCTTTGATTACAAATGGGATTTGGGTTGGATGAACGATACCTTGAAATATTATGGGAAAGACCCCATCTATCGTGGCTATCATCATCACAATCTGACCTTCTCAATGGCGTATTTTGGTTCCGAACGCTTTTTGATGCCACTTTCTCACGATGAAGTGGTACATGGGAAAGGGACCATCATGAACAAGATGTGGGGCGATTATACCCAAAAGTTTGCACAGTGTCGCAACCTGTTTATGTACATGTATGCGCACCCTGGTAAAAAACTTTCGTTCATGGGGAATGAATTAGGGCAGTTTAGAGAGTTCGATGAAGAAAAGGAAATTGACTTCTCGATTTTGTCTTATCCGATTCATAGCGCGTTTCATCGCTTTATGAAGGACTTGAATCAGGTGTACAAACACCACAGCTCGCTATTCCAACACGATTATGAAGGGGAAGGCTTTCGATGGATTGATCCAAACAATTCCACCGACTCCATCTATTCCTTCTATCGAGCAAGTCAAAACGAGACGATACTCGTCATCTTGAACATGACGCCAAAGTCTTTCGAGCAGTACACGATTGGGGTTCCTGTTGCGGGCAAATACCGCGAATTGCTGAACTCGGATCGCGATATTTACGGTGGATATAACATGTGCAACTACCAACCGGTCAGTTCATGTGAATATCATATACATGGCATGCAACATGCCATTCAAATACGCGTTGCACCATTCAGTGCCCAGTATTTGATCTTAGAACAAGCTAAAAAATAGAGGAGAGAAGTATGTTTACTAACAAAGAGGGATTTGTAAAGGAGTTTACGGAACGCATCGAAGAAAAATACGGTCGTCCTGTGTTAAACTCACATGTAACAGAACGCTATATGATTTTAGGGGAAATGGTTCGTAACTATGCGAGTATGAACTGGAAACAAAGCAAGTCGACCATTGCGAAACAACAAGACAAACAAATGTTTTATTTCTCAATGGAATTCTTGATCGGTCGTTTGATGACAAGTAACTTGATGAACCTCGGCATTTATGAAGTGGTCAAAGAAGGATTGAATGACTTGAACTTTGACATCAATGAACTGGAAAACATGGAATCGGATGCAGGTCTGGGCAATGGGGGTCTTGGACGTCTTGCAGCGTGTTTCTTGGATTCTTTAACGTCAACCGGATATGCGGGGCATGGAAACTGCATTCGCTACCAATATGGAATGTTTAAACAAAAAATCGAAAACGGAGAACAAGTGGAAGTACCAGACCAATGGCTGAAACTTGGCAACGTATGGGAAGTGCGCAAACCAAAACATGCAGTAGACGTAAAGTTTTGGGGACGCATTGAAATGCAAAAAGATGCAAAGACAAATCAAATTCAATTCCGTCATGTAGACTGCCAATACGTAACGGCGGTGCCATACGACATGCCAGTCATTGGAAGCAAAGTGAAATTGACCAACACCTTGCGTTTGTGGAGTGCGGAAGCAAGCGAATTGATGCCATCCAACATTGATTTTGGAAACTACATCAACGAGATCAACGAAATCTGCCGCAACGTCTATCCAGACGATACGACGGAACATGGTAAATTCTTGCGCTTGAAACAACAGTATTTCTTTGTCTCAGCTGGGGTACAATCCTTGATGAAAGACCACTACCGTGTGTATGGAACTTTCCAGAACCTGGCAGAGAAAGTCGCAATTCAATTGAATGACACACACCCGGTGTTGGTCATTCCGGAATTGATGCGCATCTTGATGGATGACTATCAGTATACGTGGGATCAAGCGTGGGACATCGTAAACAAAACAGTTGCCTACACCAACCATACGGTCTTGCAAGAAGCATTGGAACGCTGGCCAATTGAATACATCCAACGTTTGCTGCCTCGCATCTATATGATCGTAGAAGAAATCAATGCCCGTTTCGACAGCAAATTGCGTGCCGCGAAATTGACTCAAGATGAAATCCGCCGGATGTTGCCAATCCGTGATGGACAATTGCATATGGCAAACTTGGCCATCCTTGCTTCTTACAAAGTAAACGGAGTTGCGGCTTTGCACACCGACATTTTGAAAGCGGAAACCTTCAAAGACTTCTACAAATTAACTCCTGAAAAATTCGTCAACAAAACAAACGGGATTACCCACCGTCGTTGGCTGTTGTATTCAAACCCACAACTGCGCAGCATGTTGGATGAGCTCATCGGGACTGATTACCAAGAGCAACCGGCAAAACTAGAACAATTGTTGCCGTTTGCGGATGATGAAGCCGTTCAAAACCGTTTCTTGGGAATCAAACGTGAACGTAAAGTCATTTTGGCAAAATACATCAAAGAAACAACCGGCATCGAAGTGGATGTGGATTCCATCTTTGACGTGCAAGCCAAACGTTTGCATGCCTACAAACGCCAATTGTTGAATGTATTGCACATCATCTACTTGTACCAACGTATGATGGAAGATCCAACGTATCGCATTCACCCACATACGTTCATCTTTGCAGCGAAAGCGGCACCGGGGTATTACTTCGCAAAACGCGTCATCAAATTGATTCATGCGGTTGCGGAGAAAGTAAACAACGACCCAGAAATCTCCAAATATATGAAGGTGGTCTTCATTCCAAACTATTCTGTTTCAATTGCGGAAATTTTGATGAATGCAGCCGATGTTTCGGAACAAATTTCAACTGCAGGAAAAGAAGCAAGTGGAACGGGGAACATGAAACTCATGATGAATGGTGCCATTACACTGGGTACTTTGGATGGAGCAAACGTGGAAATCCATGATTTGGTTGGAGAAGAGTACGATGAAATTTTCGGTTTGCGCGTCGACGAAGTCAATGCGCTTAAGGCCGAAGGATACAACGTATGGGACTATTACAACCGTAATCCGATTTTACGTCGCGTCATCGATTCCTTGGTTGATGGAACCTTTGGGGGCATCGAGGAATTCCGTGCAATCTTTGATGAGTTGATGTATCATAATGATGAATACTTGCTTTTGGTAGACTTTGAACATTACGTAAAAGCACATCGCCGTGTGGAAGCGCGTTACCAAGATCGTCAAAATTGGGCTAAGTGCATGCTGGTCAATATTGCGAAATCCGGATTCTTCTCTTCGGATCGCACCATTGAAGAGTACGCAGACGATATTTGGAAAATTAACAAAATCAACGTGGAATAAGCACAATAAGATGGTGAATACACCATCTTATTGTCTTTTATAAAAAAGAATAGGGGTACATAATATGAGAAAAAAATCGAATTTTGAGGCGTACTTGGATGATTTCCATACAATTGGGGCGTATCTAAGCGTCAGCTTTTACCAGGGGAAAAGCAATGCCTTCTACATCCGCTATCCGGATGGAAGCTTGGAGAGTCTGCGCATTGCCTCCAAGGTCAACATCAACAACAGCTATGTGAAATACAAATTGCAAGTAGAGCGTGCACTGGATTTTCATGAGCAATATGAAATCATCGAAGAACATGCACTCTCAACCCCATTGCAAAAAGGGATGATTGTGAAAACAGCAGAGTTCGATCGAGCGTTTACCTATCTTGGGGACGACTTGGGGGCACGCTATACTGCAGAGGCAACCACCTTTGCGTTGTGGGCACCGATTTCCAATGACGTCGTAATCCAACTCGAACACCAAGGAAACATTCGCTACATTTCGATGCATCCAGACAAGCAAGGGGTGTTTCGTGCCACTGTGAAGGATGATTTGGATGGGGCATTGTACGTGTATTTGGTAAACGTAAACGGCCAATGGCGCGAAGTTTGCGACCCTTACGCGCTCACGGGTAACGCCAACGCACGCAAGAGCATGGTCGTCAATCCCGCCAAAGTAGAGGTCGATTTGTACAACAATGATTTGCCACCACTCTCCTCGAAAACCGATGCCATTTTGTATGAAACGCACATCCGCGACTTTTCTTCCATGTATCATGGATTGTTGCCGGAAGCGGGGACCTTCAAAGGCATGATGGTGCAAGGCAAGAAAGTCCAAGACAAGCCGGTCTTGTTTGACCACTTGTTGAAACTGGGAGTGACCCATGTGCAATTGCAACCGGTGCACGATTTTGCGACGGTCGACGAATACAATACCCGTAAGTTCTACAATTGGGGCTATGACCCACTTAGCTACTATGGTTTGGAGGGAAGTTACTCCAGCAATCCAGAAGATGGTTATACCCGCATCGTGGAATTCAAACAGCTCATTGGCAAAATGCACCAATACGGATTGCGCGTGGTCTTGGATTTGGTGTACAACCATTACTACGACTTCAACAGTTCGCCACTGCAAAACATTGTGCCCAACTACTTCTTCCAAATGGACAAAGAAGCCAACTTGTCAAATGGCAGCTTTTGCGGAAACGATTACGACACCACACGTGCCATGGCGCGCAAATACGTTGTCGACTCCTGCAAGAACTGGGTGGAAACCTTTGGAGTGGACGGCATCCGTTTTGACTTAATGGGCATCATGGATTTGGAAACCGTTCGCGAGATCGAACGTGTTTGCCGAGAAATCAAGCCAGATTTTATGGTCTATGGGGAAGGATGGCATATGCCAACCATGCTCGAAGGTGACTTGCAAGCCAATATGGGCAACTACCACAAGATGCCTGAAATTTCTTTCTTCAACGACTATTACCGCGACGTCCTCAAAGGCAGCACCATGGAAGATGAGATGGCCAAAAAAGGCTATGCGACCGGCGATGCTTCCTTGTACGGCAAGGTAATCAGTGCGGTAGCAGGCACGTGCTCCTCAAAATTTGGGGAAGTGAAGTTTTTGAATCCGACGCAATCAATCAACTACGTTGAATGTCACGACAATGCAACCCTTTGGGACAAAATGCGGGAGTGCTGCAAGGAAGACGTACGCGAAGAGCGCATCTTGCGTCAAAAATTGATCTCAGGGGTTATTTTAATCTCCCAAGGGATTCCGTTTCTGCACAGTGGCCAAGAATTTGCACGCACCAAATATGGGGTCAGCAACTCGTATCGTTCCAACGATGACATCAATATGATGGATTGGAATCGCTGCGCTCGCAATTATTGCACGGTCGAGTATCTCACGGACATGATCAAGCTGCGCAAGCACTATCATTGCCTGCGTTTTCAAACCCGTGAACAGGTGGAGAAACATGTATCATTTGAAGAAATTCAACCGGGCATGATTCGCTACAAACTCACGGACATCAAAGCCTATGATGAAATCGAGGAATTGGAGTTCTTGATCAATACGACCAAGCAACCGCTCACCTACGAGTACGCTCAGCAAGTGAAAATCGTTTGCAATGAGGCAGGCTACATGCCTCAAGGCATCCGTTCACACATCGTGACGGTCAATCCGCTCACCATTGTAGGGGTTGAAAAGTAGATGGATCAGGCAGTTCGAAAAAATGGTTCCTTGGTGAAATACTTCCACTTCATCATCCACGATGAAAGCAGTATTTACGACTTGGAACAAGTGCTCTCCTCCTTAACCAATACTAGCCTGACGCTACAGGCAGTGGACCACAAAATGGGTCATTTTATGGTGGTAGGCGACGAAGTGGAAACGTTGATTACGACGTTGCCCATTTTGCTCTACGATGGAAATCTTTCGGCAACCTTTTTGGTGTCACACGAAAACGACAAGCTGACCTACTACTCCTTGTTGCACTGCGTGCAGTTTGGAATGAACAAGGTCCATCATTTGTCTGACATATTGATGATGTTGCTTTTTAACGGGGATCAAAAGACCCGCCATCTACTCAATGATACGTTTCATGGAGTGGACCGCGAGCTCATCAATACGGCCAATGAATTTTTGAAATCCGGTCTGAATGCCAACAAGGCCAGTACCAAATTGTACTTGCATCGCAATACCTTGAGCTATCGTTTGCAAAAATTCATCCAGACGACCAACTTGGACATTCGCGATTACTACAATGCGCAAGTACTCTACATTTACTTAATATCCAATCGATAAAAGGGGAAACATCAAACATGAGAGATCAAGTTATCTATCAAGTATTTGTTCGCAACTATAAAGCAGGAACCTTCAATGCGGTAAAGGAAGATTTGCCGCGCATCAAAGAATTGGGCGTTGATTATGTTTATTTGTTGCCGATTCATCCAATCGGCCAAAAAGAGCGTAAAGGCAGCTTGGGCAGTCCCTATGCCATTACGGATTACTTCGACGTCAATCCAGAGTTGGGTTCGATGCAAGATTTTGAGGAGTTGGTTGAAAAAATCCACGAAGCGGGATTGAAAGTGATGATGGACATCGTCATCAACCACACGGCTCCCGATCATCCCTATACGTACAACAATCCAGAATTCTATTATCGCAATGCCCAAGGCAAATTTGCGAACCAGGTAGGGGACTGGAGTGACATCATTGACTTCGATTATCGCAACCAAGACTTATGGGAAGAAATGAAACGCATGTTTACCTTCTGGGTGCGCAAGGGCGTTGATGGCTTCCGTTGTGACGTTGCGCCGTTTTTGCCGATTGCGTTTTGGCAATATGTACGCACGGAAATTGCGGCAATCAATCCTGAGGTGGTGTGGCTCGCTGAAAGCGTGCATCGCTCGTTTTTGCGCGTGCGCCGCGAGGAAGGCTTCCTGTGCCACAGCGACTGTGAAATGTACAGTGTCTTTGATGTTTGCTATGATTATGACATTCATCCAGAATTCATGGGCATCTTCGAAGAAGGCCACGATGTTGCAGCCTATTTGAAGGCGTTGGATTTGCAGGAGATGATTTATCCTGCACACTATTCCAAATTGCACTTCTTGGAAAATCATGACCAGCCACGCATCCATGCCTTGACCAAAGGTGACATTACCAAAACCTTGCAGTGGTTGGCATACTCCTATTTCGCAAAAGGAACGACCTTCGTATATAACGGGCAAGAGTTCTTGGCGAAAGACCAACCAAGTTTGTTTGACAAAGATCCAATCGTCTTGGAAGAAACGGAACATGATCTTTCCGCAAAAATGGCTTTCTTGAAAAAAGTAAAACAAGAGGTGGTCGCGTTTGATGCGCCACGCTATGTCATTGAACAAGACGTCGACTATCTTCACTTGAGCTATTGCAAAGAACACGAGGTGTATGAAGGAATCTTCAATGTCTTGCAACATACCGGTGAAGTAAAAGTGCATCTTGCGGATGGGGTATATACCAATTTGTGGAATCAAGCGCAACTTGAAGTCAAAGACGGTTTGCTGGCTTTGCATGCTGAACCGATTTTGCTTCGCGGAACCAAACGCTAAAACGAAAAACAAGGCCTATGCCTTGTTTTTCGTTTTAGCTTGCATGAAAAAAGGACGCGATTGCGTCCTTGTGTGATTAATAAATTTCCAATACCTTTACTTCACCGGGTTGGAAATCAAGCGTCAAGGTATAACCGTAATCGAAGTGAATGTCATATTGGGCATGTACGTTGATGTTGGATGCAACTTGTCTGATTTTGCGGTGGAAGAAGAAGGATTCTGGCAATTGGTTGAAGTGGATGTTGTGGGTTTTCCAGTTGAAGACATCTGTATTGGCTACGACAACCAAGGTGGATTTCTTGTTTCCGTATGCGAAGCCAGCGGCCAAATCCCAAGGGGAATTGAAGCTTAGGGGGAAGGTATATTTACTTTCCAACATCACATCCAAGTATTTTTGGCGAATCTCGCTCATTTTGGAAATCATTTCGATCATCTCCATGCGTTTTGGATGCGTGTAGTGCAAGGCATACTTGTCAAACAAGGCCAATTTGCCATAGAACAAATCGTTTTCAGGCAACAAGAACGCCTCGTTCTCGCGGCAGTCCAAACCGGTATTCATCGGCTGGATTTCAAAGACCTCTTGACCGCAGTTGATGAATGGAATGGTATTTGGCGTAAACATATTGAAGGCAGTGACCAAACGAGACAAGGTTTCCCCCCCGTTGCGGGCAGCCAAACGCGGCGTATCGTGGGTTTCACCAACGGCGAACATAGGTATCGTCGTTTCGCTTGTCGAATAAACAAAGGAGTTGAATTTGCCTTCATAAACACGTGGCAGACGGGTGAATCCATCTCCGATAATGCAGTTGTAGCCTTTTTCAGCTGAAACGGCTGCATTGGCAGCATCCAATTCTTCTGCGATGAACGTAAAGTGTGGGTCGATGGCGCGCGCATTATGGATGATGTTGGCAATCAATTCGTCCGGCAAGGCGTGTCCCATATCAATGCGGGCTCCGTCAATCCCGAAGCTGCGTTGATAGTGAGGGATGATGTCCGCTAGGATATCCCAAAGCGGTTGGTTTTTAACGCTTCCTGGATTCAAGCTTGCTTTGGCAACGTCAAACAAGATGTACGGCGCCAAATCCGGATATTGTTCCAAGTATGGTTGGGCATTCGTTGGGTTGTCAAGGTACAAGCGGAAGTAGGTCACGTCGCTCCATGCGGGTTGTGGATCGTTGATGCAATCCGAGAAAGCAGGTGCGATGGTGATGTCGTAGTGTTTTTGAATCAAATCCAAAATTTCAAGCGTATTGTGTTCACTGTGATACTCTTTTAGCAACGCTTCCCACTTCTTCGGATCCAGCTGTTTTGGATTGACGCTGAATTTGCGAATGTGTTCGATGACTTCCGGACTGCTGTAAATGGCATCCACATATTCGGGTTTCGCCGCAAGGCTTGGACCAAGGGTTGGCACAGCTGGCGATTTGTAGTTTGCCATTTCGCTTTTCGGAATCCAATAGAACCAATCCGGATGTTCCAAGATGAGATCAGAGTTTACCGAGTTGGTGCGTGGAATGATGTCGATGATGACTTTCATGTCCAACAGGTGACACGCTTCTACGAAGGCTTTGAACTCTTCTTCGACGTTCATTTCCTCTCCAACCAACGGGTCGTGTAAGTTCTCATCCAATTTATAGAAGTTGGATACCCCATAAGGAGAACCCAATTCTCCCTTTTTGTCTTTCAACGAGAATTTGGAAATCGGCAACATGTAGATGACGTCGATGCCCATCTTCTTCAAGGTCGGCAACATCGCCATGGTCTTGATAAAGGTACCGGTGTCTTTCAAATGATAGATATTGGATGTTTCCAAATCATGGGAGCGATCGCCATCCCATGCTCCGCTGGTACGAATCATTGTGGAGTACAAAGTGGAACGTCGGATCCAATCCCCTGGAACACTTTTCTTCGTCAGTTTGGTTTTCTGTGCCACATGATAAGGAGCAGAATAGTCTACTTTTTTATTGGCAAAGGAGAGCAAGTAGCCTTCAATCAATTCCGTAAAGAACGAATACGGGTTGACGATGCACTCTCCATTGCGTAAAACGATCATCTCTTCGCCTTCGTAGCCAAAGGTGTTCCAAACATCGGGAATCGAGTAGTTGTAGATCGTATTTTTGTTTTGCTTTTGATTCTTTTTTAAAGCTTTTACGATTTTCTTGAGATTATTCATAGATACCTCCATTTTTATACATAATTTTCTCATAATTATTATAACATTTATCCCAAAAACAACAATAATTTTTTTGTAAAGGGTTACAAAATAGGCAAAATAAACAAAAGTGCAAAAAAAGTGTGCATTTTGAGTGACTAGAGATAGAAAAGAGGATAAATTTAGCTTGTTTGATGAAGAATACCACCTTCGATCCGTTACCTTGCCAAAAAGAGAAGGGAAAAACAGCCTTTTTGGTCTGAAAGAGTGGTGTGAATCGCAAGGATTTGCTGGGAAAACTCTCCCTTGAAAAATAATAAAAAAGGATGAAAGAAAAGAATTGACAAAGGCAGTGGGAAGAGATAGAATAATAAGGCATATGTATGGACGTCCGTAAGGGCGAAAAATTATGTATATGAATGGCACACCCGGAAATGTGTGCTACTGAAAGGAGGATATTATGCCAACAATTAATCAATTAGTTCGTAAAGGTCGCGAAAATAAAGTTTGGGTTTCTAAATCACCAGCTTTGAACAGAGGATATAACTCTCTTGAACGCCGTCCAACAAACATTTCATCTCCTCAAAAACGTGGAGTTTGTACTCGTGTAGGTACGATGACACCGAAAAAACCTAACTCGGCGCTTCGTAAATACGCTCGTGTACGCTTGAGCAACGGGATGGAGGTTACTGCTTACATTCCTGGTATCGGGCACAACTTGCAAGAGCATAGCGTTGTGTTGATCCGTGGAGGTCGTGTTAAAGACTTGCCTGGGGTACGTTACCATATCATCCGTGGAACTTTGGATTGCGCCGGTGTTAACAACCGTATGCAAAGCCGTTCTTTGTACGGAGCTAAAAAACCAAAAGCGGCTAAAAAATAGTCGACCACATTTGAAAGGAGGATATAACTATGCCTAGAAAAGGACATATCGCAAAACGCGACGTATTGGTAGATCCAATTTATAACTCTAAATTGGTAACTCGTTTGATCAACAAAATCATGGTTGATGGAAAAAGAGGAACTGCACAAACAATTCTTTATAACGCGTTTGACATTATTGAAGTAAAAACAGAACGCAAACCGATGGAAGTGTTCGAACAAGCGATGGAAAACATCATGCCTGTTTTGGAACTTAAAGTTCGTCGTGTTGGTGGTGCAAACTACCAAGTACCAGTAGAGGTATCTGCAGAAAGACGTTTGACTTTGGGTCTTCGTTGGTTGGTAAAATACTCTCGTTTGCGTAACGAAAAAACAATGGAACAACGTTTGGCTGCTGAGATCATCGATGCTGCTAACGGTTCTGGTCAGTCAGTGAAAAAACGTGAAGACACGCACAAAATGGCTGAAGCGAATAAAGCATACGCACACTACCGTTGGTAGGATTTATAAAACAATCGTAGAAAGGAGCCCATTATGGCACGTCAGTTTTCATTAAAAGACACTCGTAACATCGGGATCATGGCTCACATCGATGCCGGTAAAACAACAACAACTGAACGTATCCTGTACTATACTGGGAAAACCCACAAAATTGGTGAAACGCACGAAGGTGCTTCACAAATGGACTGGATGGCCCAAGAGCAAGAACGTGGTATTACCATTACTTCTGCAGCAACAACTGCAGAATGGAAAGGGAACCGCATCAACATCATCGATACTCCAGGTCACGTTGACTTCACAGTAGAAGTTGAACGTTCATTGCGTGTATTGGATGGAGCGGTTGCAGTATTGGACGCAAAAGCTGGTGTAGAACCACAAACGGAAACCGTTTGGCGTCAAGCTACAAAATACGGAGTTCCTCGTATCGTATTCGCGAACAAAATGGACGCGACGGGTGCAGACTTCTATATGTCAGCAAAATCATTGATTACTCGTTTGGGTGCGGATGCAACGCCAATCCAACTTCCAATCGGTGCGGAATCTGATTTCTCTGGTATCGTCGATATCGTTGAGAAAAAAGCTCACCTTTATAAAAACGATTTGGGAACCGACATCGAAGTTGCTGAAGTTCCAGCAAACCTTGTAGACGATATGGAAACATACCGTGCACAATTGATCGACATGTTGGCGAACTATGATGAAGAATTCATGATGAAAGTATTGGAAGGTGAAGAACCTACAGTAGAAGAAATCAAAGCGACAATCCGTAAAGCGGTTTGTACAGGTAACTTCTTCCCAGTACTTTGTGGATCGGCTTACAAAAACAAAGGGGTTCAATTGATGTTGGATGCCGTTGTTGCGTACTTGCCATCTCCACTTGATGTACCTGCTATTACAGGAACAGATGAGCACGGTGAAGAAGACATTCGTCATTCTTCTGATGAAGAGCCATTTGCTGCATTAGCGTTCAAAATCATGACTGACCCATTCGTAGGGAAATTGACTTACTTCCGTGTATACTCTGGTATCGCGAAATCCGGTTCTTACGTTTACAACTCTTCTAAAGGGAAACGTGAACGTTTCGGACGTTTGATGCAAATGCATGCAAACAGCCGTCAAGAAATCGAAGAAGTATATGCAGGGGATATCGCTGCTGCAGTAGGATTGAAAGATACTACTACAGGAGATACTCTTTGTGACGAAAAACACGAAATCATTCTTGAATCTATGGAATTCCCTGAGCCAGTAATCCATATCGCGGTTGAACCGAAATCAAAAGGTGACCAAGATAAAATGGGTCTAGCATTGGCTAAATTGGCTGAGGAAGATCCTACGTTCAAAACATACACTGACCAAGAAACGGGTCAAACAATCATCGCTGGTGTTGGTGAGCTTCACCTTGACATCATCGTTGACCGTATGAAACGTGAATTTAAAGTAGAAGCTAACGTTGGTGCGCCACAAGTTGCTTACCGTGAAACAATTCGCCAAGCTGCGGACTGTGAAGGTAAATACGTAAAACAATCTGGTGGTCGTGGTCAATATGGTCACGTTTGGATCAAATTCGAACCAAAC
>JBOGAI010000032.1:0-2023 GCA_051655665.1 Erysipelotrichaceae bacterium
TGATAATTTTGTTTGCCAATACGTGGATCCAAGGCGAAACCTGGATGCAACCCAAATCCAAAAGGCATCACTGCCGTATCACGGTTTTCAATGGTGTATCGAATGTGTACGGTTTCTTTTTCAAGCGTGTATTCAATCAGATAACGAAATTGAAAAGGATACACGGTTAAGGTTGTGGGGTTGGCGAGCAACTCAAAACTGATGGATTGCGCCTCATGTTTGCGCAATCGCAATTCACTGTTGCGCACAAAACCATGGTTTTGAAAGGCAAAGCGCTGCCCCTTTGCCACGTATTCTTTTTGAATCAAGTTGCCGACCAAAGGAAACAAGGTAGGGTTTTTGCCCTTCCACCCTTCGTTGCCTTGATAGAGCCACTGGATTCCACTTTGTTTATCCAACAGCGATTTCATTTCCCCGCCAAGGGCGGTAAACGAAACCTCTAGATACTCGTTGGCGATTTTCATTGCTTGATGCTTGCAACACCGCGACAGAAGGTTTCTACCACGCTGTAATCGTCGGCAAGCACGACAATGTCAGCATCAAAGCCTGCAACCAGTTTCCCCTTGCGATTGGCCACACGCAACAAATGCGCCGGATTGATGGTAATGGAATTGATGGCGGACTCGAACGGAACTTGCGCCTCTTCTACAAGATTTTTCAAGCCCACATTCAAATGCAAGGTACTTCCCGCAAGTCCTCCCGTTTTCAACAAGTAGGCACTTCCGTTATCACGCACTTCAAAATCATTTCCACCCAAAGAGTAAATGCCTTTTGGACATCCTTTCGCACGCAAGGAATCCGATACCATGATTGTATGGTCTTTTCCTTTGCTTGCAAATAGCGTATTCAATGAAGTCGGATGCGAGTGGACGCAGTCCGCAATTACTTCCCCATACACATCGTGGAAGCGCAGTGCCGCCCCGATAAGTCCTGGTTCGCGGTGATTGAACGGTGTCATTCCATTAAAAATGTGCGTCATCGAACGTGCCCCGTTGGCAACCGCCATCAAAGCTTGGGCATACGTTGCACTGGAGTGCCCTAAGGAAACAACGACTCCGGTATCCGCCAAGTATTTGGTCAAGGCAAATTCAGGGTCATGCTCTGGGGCAAGGGTTACCAATTTGATCAGCCCCTTTGCCGCACTTTGGTAACGTTTGAATTGCTCGACATTGCCATCCAAAATGTGTTCTTCTGGCTGCGCCCCTTTGTATTTCAAGTCCAAGTACGGACCCTCAAAGTGAATTCCAAGCACCTCCGCACCTTCATAGCCTGCATCGACCACGTTGGCCACGTTGGCAACGGCAGCACTGAGCACTGCTTCACTTTGGGTTACCGTTGTAGGAAGAATGGAGGTTACTCCTTCTTCTGGAATGCGCTTTAACCAATCGCGCAATCCCGCTTCTTCCGCGTCATTTGTATCAAATCCGTATGCTCCATGGCTGTGAATTTCAATAAAGCCGGGAACGATACGTTGGTTTCCATAATCATAATCCGCAGGTTGGCTACCATACGGTTGAACCGCTTTGATTTTCCCCCCTTCAACTACAAGTTGGGCTTCCATAAATTGACTAGCAACCCATACACGTTTACTTTGAATAATCATCATCATACCTCCTCTAGTTGTTACCCTTATTATACCCTAAATCAGTTTGGAAATGTTTTTCCTTTGCTTGTATTTTTGTTGTACTTATTAGTGGAATGCCCTCCATTTTTGAATGGTTTGGATCCCATTGCCCCTTTTTTAGGGTCAAAGCGCCCGCCTTTGCCCTCTGCTTGTTTGGCCGCAGGACGCCCTGCACCAGCCTGAGCCGGTTTGCCACTTGGGCGGTTTTTGCCATAGCGCTCCCCAGGTTTTGAGGACCCTCCATAGTTTGAACCCTTGCGAGCCGGTATCAAACATTTAGGCGAATTGCCCACCAAATCCAAACGATCGGCTTTTTTCAGTGCTTCATAGACAATGTCATAGTTTTGTGGATAGCTAAATTGCATCAAGGCACGCTGCATTAGCTTTTCTTCATATGTT
>JBOGAI010000033.1:0-5686 GCA_051655665.1 Erysipelotrichaceae bacterium
AAATCCAAATTATCGAACGAATCCACAACGACTGTTGCATCTTCGCTTTCTAAGTATGTCAATGTCACGTTTTGCCCTACTTTGGTTACAGGTAACTCACTTGAAAGGGAAATTGGTGCAATAAACAATTGAGAGGACCCTTCTACCGTAAAGTAGTAGTTGGAATTTCCTTCCACGATGGCTTCGCTGATGCTGGTAATCGCACCGCTTACTTCCGTATACACCCCAGTATCTGGCACTTCGGTATCGATCCCGTTTTGCTTCAATTGACGCATATAATCGGCTTGAGCTTCGGCTACACTATCCCCAATCCCGACGATTTGATAGTTGCGTACGCTTACGAACGCATACATTTTCACCAAGTTGGCTTGGTCTTTCAACGAAACAAAATAGCTTGGTTCGTTGGAAACGTTCAATAAAATCGGGAAAGTCGCACGGTAATTTAAGTGTTGCACTTGCCCTTGAGCGGACTCCATGGCACTGCGTTCATCTGCTCCTCCAATTTTATAGAAGGTCGCATCTTTGGTTTTTAGGTTTACCAAGGCAAAGCCGACAATCGAATTGTCTGCACCTACCGAAGTAAGACCGGTATACATATGCATTTGATCGTTCACAAGCACATAATTATGTCCTTCTGTGACCATCAACATATCTTTTTGACCGAACAAGGTATTCAAGAACCCGTTAACGTACAATCCCCAGTTGTTGATTTGTGCGTTCGCGAAGCTGCTTGGTTGGACGCGGTCCACCCAAGTAGGGGTTTCTTGCACACTGTATTTTTCCATTTCCCCCGTAACCGGATCGACGATGATGACACCATTCGCACTTGGTCCACCATAGAAGCCGACTTCTGGAAGGTAGGTTGAAATAACCCAGTATGGTTTCCCATTGTCATCGATTTCAAAAGAGTAGTCGGTTAACAATTCATTTGGATACGCAAAGCGAACATGGCGCTCCAAACGTTGGCCAAAATATGCACTTGGTGCATATTGCATGCCTTCTTCAAGTTCCACCAATTCCACATCACTTGGATCGTTGACGTTTACTTTGATGTACCCTGGAACTCCTTTGTCGCGGTTTTGGAACCACTTAAAGAAATCACGGTATTCAAGGGGAGATACACGATACAACTTGTCTTCGACGGCAACCAATGTGTATTGGTCACTGACGGTGTATTGTGAACCCAACCCGGTAATTTGCCCCATTTTCTTGTCGCCTAATTGCTTTGCCACTTCGTAATCAATGACCGGGATACGATTGAGTGCAACCGTATCAAAATCGTTGGTAAACTCTTGGCTTTCGTGCATCACAATTTGATCGCGATACGCCTGTGCATTAAACAAAGGTGAGGATAAAAAAGATAGGACCATCACGGCACCTACTAAAAAGATGCCTCCGCCCATTGCCGCTTTGACAGGAGCGCTAAATTTACCCCCTAGCATAAGGGCAACAACAACGTATACCCCGAATAGAAAGGCAATGTAATACGCGCTGCTCTCGGAGCGTACATTGATGGCCGGATAATACAAGTAAAACGTAAACGCAGCAATGGCTGCGGTTACAAGTAATGCTACGAAAGCCGCCTTTTTAGAAGGCATAAACACTTTTAATGGCTGTTGCGGTTGATTCTCCTTTTGAAAATTACCAAAACCAAATCCATCCATTGTGAATCCTCCTTATTTTGCCTGCTTTAATTCTGCGATCAAACGATGAATATCGTTCTCACTTAGCTGTTTCACTCCACAAGCGTTTTTATGACCACCCCCGTGGTAGTGGTTTGCAATTTCGTTGATTGCAATTCGGCTAGAGCGAAGCGACCCATTGTAGAGCACTTCTTCGCCGTTGTTCTCTTTTTCGATAAACAAACACCAAATGGCAATGTCTTTTAGTCCAGACATCACATATACTTTTTCTTTGGCCTCATTGAAGGTCAAATTGTATTTTTGATAGTCTTCCTGTTTGACAATACAGTAGGCAACGTCATCTTCAATCATAATGTTATGGCGCAAAAAGGTTTCATAATGAAAGACGTTTAATGAGCGAGAGCGTAGATTGTAATGAATCGCACTCATGTCCAATCCGCTTCGCATCAAATAAGCCGCATCCAAAAAGGTCTCTTCGCTGACCGAACCATTTGTAAAGTTGTTGGTGTCACTGGATAGTCCATAATACAAGTATTGCGCACATTTTGTGCTCAATGCTTGTTGTTGATGATGGCGCAGCATGGAAACCAAAACTTCGCACGTCGCACTCGCGCGTTCATTTACGATTTCATAATGCGCATAGGCATCCACGTTAATGTGGTGGTCGATTTTCAAGATTTCTTTCGCACTAAGAAAGCGAGCATCGTCCACGCGTTCCCGGTTGGCAGTATCAAGCACAATGGCCAATGAGTCTGCAACCACGTTGTCCTCGACGATGTCGATGGACTCAAATAAATGATGAATAGAACCCAAATCGTGTCCTAAACAATATACTTTTTTATCAGGATAGGTATCCTTGATCCATTGTTTGAGACCAAATTGAGCTCCCAAAGCATCGCCATCCGCCGCAACATGGCGAAAGATGGTAATCGTATCGTATGCTTCAACCAGTTCAAACAGTCGGTTCATTTTTTAGAAACCCAATACGCTAAACGTATCGCGTGCAATGACCAATTCTTCGTTTGTTGGAATCAACAATACTTTTACTTTAGAATCTGCAGTCGACAATTCGATTTCTTTACCACGAGATTTTGCGTTCAACGCTTCGTCCAAATCAACACCCAATGCTTTTAGTTTCAATGAAACGTGTTTACGAATATTGGCATCGTTTTCTCCGATTCCTCCAGTAAAGACGATTGCATCCAAACCACCCATTTGCAAGAAATAGGCACCGATGTGTGCAACGACACGGTTGGTATACATATCCGTAGTCAAGATTGCATCTTCGTTTCCTTCATAGAATGCATCTTCGATTTCACGCGCATCGCTTGAAATGCCAGAAACACCCAACATCCCTGATTTTTTGTTCAAGATGTCGATGACGCCATCAGCACCCATGTCTAATTTTTTCGCCAAGAAACTTACGATTGCAGGGTCAATGTCCCCAGAACGTGTTCCCATCATTACCCCAGCAAGTGGAGTGAATCCCATACTTGTGTTTACAGATTTCCCTTGGTCAACAGCACAAATAGAAGCCCCATTTCCCAAGTGGCAAGTGATGATTTTCGCATCGGCAACATCTTTTCCAATGAATGCCGCAGCACGTTGGCTTACGTATTGGTGAGATGTTCCATGGAATCCATAACGACGAACGCCATATTTCTCATAGAATTCCATTGGAATTGGATATAAGAAGTGCGCTTTTTCCATTGTTTGGTGGAATGCAGTATCAAAGATGGCTGCATGTCCAGCATGTGGCAACGCGGCTTTGAACGCACGGTACCCTACTAAGTTGGCTGGATTGTGAAGTGGAGCCAAGTCCGCAAGTTTTTCAACGTTTGCTTCAACTTCCCCATCAAACACAACACTTCCTGAATACAATTCTCCACCGTGAACAACACGATGTCCTGCCGCTGTAATTTCATCCAAAGATGCAACTACATTGTGTTCGACTAACGCTTCAAGCAACATGTTTACTGCTACTTCATGGTTTTCGATCGGCAAGGTTTTACTAAATTTTTCACCGTTGACTTTGATTGTGAAGATTGCATCTTCAAACCCGATACGCTCAACGATACCAGAAGTCAATACTTCTTCACTTGGCATTTCAAACAATTGAAATTTCAATGAAGATGACCCGGCATTTACTGAAATAATTTTTGGCATTTCCTGTTCCTCCTATTCGTTCTCGATTAACATTTCGACAAATGAAGACACTTCCTCCATTTGTAACGCCTTAATTCTATCATAAATTTCCATTCTTGTATGATATTTTTCTACAAGTTTTAACTTTTCCTCGTAATCCTCTAAAATCTTGCCAACCCGTTTCAACAAGTCGGAAACCGCGGCACGGGAAACGTTCATTTCTTCGGAAATTTCTGCCAAAGAGAAGTCCTCTTTGTAATACATTGTGAAAATATCCCGTTGTTTGCTCGTCAACAATGACTCGTACCAATCAAACAAGGTGTTGAGATGGGTTGTTTTTTCAATTTCCATGCTCATCTCCTAACAAGCCTTCTGACAAGGAATATAAGTAGGAATCCAAATCAAATGCCTTCAAATCTTCTACTTTTTCACCCAATCCGATGAATTTGACCGGCAAACCGAGCAAGTCGCGAATCGCCAAGACGATCCCTCCTTTGGCTGTGCCATCCATCTTGGTGAGCACAATGCCCGTTACTTGGGTCGTCTCCATGAAGATTTGTGCCTGCGAAATGCCATTTTGTCCGGTTGTCGCATCGATGACCAACCACACTTCGTGTGGTGCGCCTTCGATTTCCTTGCCCACGACGCGATGCATTTTCTCCAACTCTTTCATCAAGTTGGCCTTGTTTTGCAGACGCCCTGCAGTATCACCAATCAACAAGTCATAACCCTTGGCAACACTCTCGCGGGTCGCGTCGACCAACACCGCACTGGGGTCGGAGTGTGCTTGTTTGGCAATGCAGGGAATATCCAAACGCTCTGCCCACATTTGCAACTGGTCAATCGCACCAGCCCGAAATGTATCGGCCGCGGCGACCGCCACTTGCATGCCTTGGTTTTTGAAGTAGTACGCCAATTTGGCAGTAGACGTCGTTTTGCCACTCCCATTGACCCCTACAAGCAAAATGACACTTGGACCCTCACTCGCCAAATGCACCTGGTGTAACGTTTCATCGGGTGCATAAAGCAATTCCATTTGTTCAATCAAGCACTCTGCAATTTGCTCAAAGCTTTTCAGTTTGCGCTTGAGTGCTTCTTTTTCAACCATGCTGACAATTTTCTCCGCGGTCTTGATGCCCACATCGGCTTCGAGCAGCACAATCATCAGTTCTTCTAAGAAGTTGTCATCCAAGCCGACAAACGTACGTTTGAGGGATTGAAGACGTTGAGAAAAACTGATGCGCGACTTGCTTAGTCCACTTAGGTACAAATCCGCATCTTCGTTTTTCTTAAAGACTTGTTTTAATTTATCAAAAATACCCATACTTTACTCCTGTTCTTGAACGATGTTGATCGCATCGCTCAATTTCACTTTCAATAGTTCCGAGACACCGTTTTGGTGCATCGTCACCCCATACAAGGCTTGGCATTGTGCCATGGTTCCCGGACGGTGTGTCACCACGATGAACTGGCTTTGATCGGCGAAATTTGCCAGATACTTGGCAAAGCGTTCGACGTTGGCCTGGTCAAGCGCGGCTTCGACCTCGTCACAGATGCAAAGAGGCACCGTTCTGGCTTTCAAAATCGCAAACAAGACGGAAATCGCGATAAGCGACTTCTCTCCCCCTGAAAACAGGCGAATGTTTTGGATGGCTTTGCCTGGAGGCTGAACGTCGATGTCAATGCCGGTATGCAGTACGTCTTGTGGATCCACCAGTGACAATTTGGCTCTTCCTCCCCCAAAAAGGGCTTTGAATACCCCATCGAGTTCGGTATTGATTTTTCCAAACATCTCCATGAATTGGGTGCTCATTGTTTCATCCATCTCATCGATGGCGCGCAGAATGGTCGATTTGGCTTTTTCCAACTCCACGATTTGGTTGCTCATGGTGTCATAA
>JBOGAI010000034.1:0-6463 GCA_051655665.1 Erysipelotrichaceae bacterium
CCATATATTTCATATTTTGGCGAACATCCTTCATGATACGGTCCACTGCAGCGACATCATTGGGAAAGTGTTTGGCCAACATATCTCGATACGCTTGTAAGCTTTCGTGATTTCTTACTTCGACAACATCGTCCTCAAATCCGATGCTTACGGTATTTTTTGTAAATTCCAACTCAATCCCAAGTTCCTTTAACATGGGCAAGACGACACCAGAGTTTTCAATGGAGCGAATCCCCCCATCGAACACAAACCCTTTATAGATGAAAGAATTCACCAGCCCGCCTACTTGGTGACCTTGTTCACATAGTAAAACCGATTGTCCCGCCTTGCAGGCAAATGCGGCTGCGGTAAGACCGGCTATTCCTCCTCCGACTACGACGACATCATAGTGCATGGTGTTCCTCCTTTTCTGTGGGTGTTGTCAATCCACACATCTCAAGTGTTTTATTCCAAACGATTTCTTCCAAATCGCTTCGCAATGCATGTTTCGCCGGTTTTTCTTCAACCGTGATATTAAAGAATTTTCCTGAAACCTGAGCCAATGCAGGATCTCCTCCTAGGTAATAGAGCGCTTCCCCCGACACTTTTGCATCGGTCAAGAAATGCCAGGTCACATTGTGCAAAAACCAATTATACAGTTTTCCATTATTGGCTCCGATTTGGGTTTTTACGTTACCAGGATGCATCGCATTAATGGTTACCTGGGTTCCCTCTAGTAGCTTTGCCCATTTCCACACTGTATACAACTGGGCCGTTTTCGAAGCCCCATAACCTCTCAATCCAGTATAGTGACGCTTCTTCCAATTCAAATCGTCAAGGCGCAAACCATTAAAACGGTGCCCTTCTGAACTGACTTGAATGATGCGAGCCGGACCCGAGGCGATGATGCGTTCCATCAGCAAATAAGTAAACAAAAAACTCGCAAGATGATTTACGCAAAACACCGTTTCAAACCCTTGGTCGGTATACGTCTTTCGCGTTGAATGCAAACCCGCCGAGTTGATGAGTACATCAATGTTCGATGTCTGTTCGAGCACTTGGTTGGCCGCTTGTCGCACCTGATCCAAGTTCGAAAAGTCCGCTACAATAATCTTGATGTCCACTTGATGCGGGTTTTCTAGGCTTGCAATCAACTGCTGTGCTTTTTTCAAATTCCGACAAACCAATACGATATTGGCTCCCCCTAACACATATTGTTTTACGGCCTCTAAACCGACACCAGAAGTCCCACCGGTAATCACACACGTTTTCCCATGCATCGTGCCCTCCCATTTTTTCTGAGGGGCTGCTCCATTTTGGATAAATTGCAATTCTTCGGGTAGTTTCACTGTCATAACATCTCCTTATTAGCCAAAATAGCGATGCATCCATTTGCGATACATTTTATTAAAACGGGGAATTCCATTGAAAATATCACCCCACAAATCATAGTAATCCCGTTGTGAGATGATTTTACCTTCCTCATTAAGTGTTAATTTGGTACAGCCATACAAGGGAGTGTCTGGTGATTTACGAAATGACATCGTCATCGTCCACTCCATTACAAACACATTGTCTGCTTGACTAACATGGGTAATGTCCATGCGCAAGCTGGTACAACGTTTGGCTAAGCGCTGACACACCCCTTTAAACGCTTCTATGCCTTCCACTCTTTGAATCGAGTCTTGAAAAACAATTGCGTCGTCATAATAGGGATAGATGTGTGACCAATCGGGCAACCCATCGGTATTATATGTTTGCGACCATACCTCTTTCAGGGAAGCAAGGGTAATGGGCTGTAGGGTGGGGGGGCATGCACAAGACTCGTTTTCCATAGTGAACTCCTTTTCCAAATTGAGAAACAAAAGCAGCATTTTGGTATACTTTCCCTTACTATAACATATTCATATATCTTTTTGTGATTTGTCGTATTGTTTCACCCAAATTTTGTGCATTCAATCCCTTTTAGTTCGACTGTACAATTCCCTCTTGTTACGCTACCATTATGGTAGGATGCAATTCGAGTAGGAGGTACTATGTTTACGTTACAAAAATTACATTATCAGAATATTCTTTCCATCGAGCACTTGGAAATTCAAGCCCATAAAATCACTTGCATCGTGGGTGAAAGCGGCACTGGAAAATCGACCTTGCTCAAACTGTTAAACAAACTATACAGCCCCACATCGGGGACCATTTTCTATAACGGCATCGATCTTGCGCAATGGGATTCCATCGCCTTACGACGCAAAGTCGTCATGCTTCCGCAGCGCATTCCCCTCTATCCTGGAACCATCCGGGACAATTTATTGATTGGACTGCGCTTCGCCGAAAAGCCTGTGGTCGATGATGCGACGTTATGTGCCACCTTGCAAAGTGTGCATCTTGCGAAGCCCTTGGATGCCTCTGTAGAGTATTTATCAGGAGGCGAAATGCAACGTTTGGGTTTGGCCCGCATTTTGTTGCTGGAACCCGAGGTGTTCTTACTTGACGAGCCCTCTTCCGCATTGGATGAAACCAGCGAACTGCGCATCATTGAAGATCTCGTCGCCTATACTACAGCCCACCGCAAAACCCTTATCATGGTTACCCACTCCACCAAAATTGCCCAAACCTTTGCAGATGAAATCATTGAAATCGAAGCGAATACTTCCACAAAGGAGAACAATAATGGAAACCATCATTGATTTGACGCTATGGCAAATGCTTGCGGCGTATATGTTTGTTGCGCTAATTTTGTTCATGTTGCGCATTCGTGGCATTTCCCGGGAAAAGGAACTGTTGCTCTCTAGCATTCGCATGAGTTTACAACTTGTCGTAGTGGGCTATCTGCTGGTTTACTTATTCGACAATCCCTCCCCTTGGTTTACCTGTCTATTCTTATGCATCATGGAAGGGTTCGCCATCGCAACCATCCTCAAACGCAACAAGGGGAAATTGACCCCCCAACTCAAAAGAACCATTGTCTTCTCCATGGTGCTTGGTACGCTGGGTTGTCTGTTGTTTTTCTTGTTTGTCGTAGTGCAAATTAAGCCCTGGTATGACCCTCAATATTTCATCCCCATCGCAGGCATGCTCATTGGCAATGCCATGACGGGCATTTCACTTGGGGTAAACCGCTTACTAGATGGCATGAACAGTCAAAAACACTTGGTAGAAGGCGCTTTGATGCTTGGAGCTACTCCGAAAATGGCAGTGAAACCGTTGGTCGATGCCGCATTTGACGCCGCCATCTTGCCAACACTCAACTCCATGGTCGGTATGGGCATCGTGTTTCTGCCCGGGATGATGACCGGCCAAATATTGTCCGGCATTTCTCCTTTGACTGCCATTGAGTACCAAATTGCCATTATGCTTGGCATACTGGGCAGCGTAGGTTGCACCGTGTTTTTGTTTGTACAGTGGGCTTCCCAGTCTTTTTTCAATGACCAGGACCAACTGATTTTTCCCCCTCGCACCTAACAAATATCCTCAAAAAAAGGTTCCGCTGGAACCCTTTTTTTCATTTTCAAATGTAACTACTCACGCGTGGTTTGTTTCATCCTCTGCGTTTCCCACGTACGCTTTCCAAGGGGCTGGCTTGCCAAAATAGTATCCTTGAGCAAAGATGCATCCCACTTCTTTTAAAAGCATTACTTGTTCTTTGGTTTCAATCCCTTCCGCGATTACCTGGATGTTTAAGGCTTGCGCCATGTCAATCAAATGATACAAAACCGTAAAGCCGCGCGCTTCGTTTTCTTGCATCTCAAAGAAACTGCGATCCAGCTTCAACACATCCACAGGGATGCTTTTCAAAAACCCCAAAGAGGAGTAGCCTGTCCCAAAGTCGTCCAGCGCCAGCACAAACCCAATTTCATGCAGCTGTTCATATACTTTTTGAAACAGCTCATCCTGCTGAAAGGCACTGTTTTCCAACATTTCTATTTCAAGACAATCAAATGGAACCTGGTAGGTCTGCGCCAATTGCGCAAGCTCTTGCGTAAACTGTGGATTCAATAAATGGTGCCGCGAAAAGTTCACCGAAATCGGCACAACCTGCGCTCCTGCTTCCTGCACGTGCTGTTGGATCCGACACACTTGTTCAAACATGTAGTAATCCAGTTTGATGATGAATCCATTTTCTTCAAACAACGGAATAAAGCGATTGGGTGGAATTTGCGTACCCGAACCATCCTCCCAGCGTACTAACGCTTCATAGCCCACTATAGCGGAGGTTTCAATGTTGTATTTTGGTTGTAAGTAAATTTGGTATTCGCCATTGCGCAAAGCTTGTTCCATCAGTCGTTCAAACTCCACTTGATCTGTTTTTTCAATGGTATACCCTTCTTGATATTTTACCCATGGTTGTCCGCTTTGTTTGGCCTTTCGATGGGCCATATTGACTCTTTCGATCAGTGCATCTGTTTTTATGTGACTGCCTTGTTCCAACACATCATAGCCCATGACCAACTGCAAGTTGCAACGGTTTTCGAAGTCCTTGTCCAAAATGGTTAATATTTCCTCACGCAAACGATGGTGTTGTGCTAGAAAATCCGCTTCGCTTCGCAGTTCCTGCATCAAGATGAATTCGTCTACATTGACTCTTGCACATAAATCCGTCTTGGATTGGAGTCGACTTTCAATGGCTTGATAGGTAGCCCTCAATATTTCATCCCCTTGTGCATACCCATAGATTCCGTTAATGATGCGAAAATTGCGAATATCATATTTGCAGATGACGTAGGTAGGGCGTTGGGGCTGAGCCAACAGCTTCGCTGCCCGCAGCCTGAATTTGGCAAGTGTGTTGCCTTGGGTCAACTCATCCACATAAATAGAGCGTTCCAGCGCTTTGGCATATCTTCGCAGTTGCAACATGTGAACCAAACTGTAGACAAAAAGCAAAAAGAACACCACGATGGTAATCATGGAGAAGGTTTGAATGAGCTCTACCGTTTCACTAAAGAGCGCACGCACGGGAAGAAGTGTGAAGACGCTCCAATCGTTGAAGCCAATCGAATCATAGACCCCAACCCGGGCCATGTCGTCTTTTTGGTAGATAAAGGTGCCCCCGATTCCAGAAAACAGGTTTGTACTAATATCGTTGTAATGATCAAAACCGCTTTCGAACTCGACGCTTTGCAAGTATGTCAACAAATTGACGCCTGGAACTAAGGTTGCTTGATTTGTGCTTGTGGCAATAATGGTTCCATCTTGCGCAGTCAAAAAGGCATACCCTTGATCATGATCAAAGTGGGGCATCAACGAGGAAAGAATGTTGGCATCGTACAACCCAATCAATACGCCGACCATCTTATTGTTTTGTTCAATCGGGGTACTGACACAGATCACATTGCCTCCCTCTTCCCTCGTTTGCAGCAATTGAGAGGTGATGGTTTCCCCTAAAATGGCTTTTCGAAAATATTCTGTTTCGCTAATGTCCAATTCGCTGCCATCACCATATACCATTCTCCCCTGTGGGGTAGCATAATATAGGCGATCAAAATCCGTATGTTTGATGGATTCCTTCATAAGCGAGAGGGCAATTTGCGCATTGGCATTGGCATTCTCCACCGGCACGCTTGCCAAAAGGTTCCCCAAATTTTCAATGATGGTCTCATTGGAATGCAACCGTTGATTCACACTGATGATTTGTTGCGCATTGATTTGTTCTAGGGTAGAAAGGTTTTGTCGAAGCAATGTATTTTTAAGAAAAGACATATAGGAGGTCATCCCGAGCAATAAAAATACAGCCAGTGTGGTCAATACGACAAACGTGATGAACCGATTTTTGCGTCTCATAATTTCCTCTCTTTCTTTTCACCATACACCATGCAAACCCTTGAAAAGCAAAAAAAGATGCAGCCATGGATTTTTCATGTTTACATCTTCTTTTTAGCATATTTGAGAAAAAAAGCACGTTTGATTCTACCATCAACGCTTTACGTCGTTCTATCCTGCTATTCTACTCCAAATAATGCATGCGCTTGCTTGGTAAAACGCTCCAACAAGGCATCAATTTTTACTTCCCCCACACCGATCAAGTACGTATCCAAGGTGTTGTTGAAGGGAGCGGTCCAGTGTTCTTCAATCCCGCTTGCACCGACAATTGCGCCCACAATACTTCCTGCACTCGCAGCGGTGCAATCGTTATCCATCCCCATTGCTACCGTTTCCGACAATACTTTTGTAATGTCGTGTTCTCCAAGAAGTAAACCAAAGACAGTCAAACAAGCATTGTTGTTCGTATGCGCATGACTCATGACCCCAAAACGCGTTTCAACCATGTTGCGCGCTTGCTCATAATGATTCACTTGCGCACTTACGTCCAATGCCCAGCGAATGTCTTGTGCTAGAGTACAGTGTTCTGGTATTTCCGTCAGTCCGATTTCAATGGCTTCTCGCGCACTTGTGCAGGCAAACGCCGCCGATTGTGTGGCTGCAAAAAACATTTCCCCGTAAATGCCGTTGCGTCGATGACTCAAGTACGCATCGTAGTATGCCATTT
>JBOGAI010000035.1:0-7822 GCA_051655665.1 Erysipelotrichaceae bacterium
CAACACGCCCGATTTCTTTCAAATACATTTTTACTGGATCGGTAATTTTTGCGGTAGAGTTATTGGCGAAGGTTTGTTCCAAATTTTCGATTTCGTTTTTTACTTCATCGAACTCATCTTCTTCGTCTACATAATCTACTAGGTCTTCATCATCTTCAATGCTCTCGTTGATGATTTCAAGGTCAACGTCATCTGAGAAGGCAATTCCCTCGCTCATCAAATCATTGATGAAATCGTTGATTTCATCATCCGACAAGTCCAAATGTTCCAATCGAGCATTTAGATCTTTACTTGTCATTTCTTGTCCGCTGTCTTTGGCATCCAAAATTTCTTTTTTGATTTCATCAAGACTTTTCAATTCTCCAAGCGCGGCAAGTTTTGCAGCTTTTTTATCGATTTTTGCCATTGTTTACTTTTGCCCTTTCTCTTTGTAGTGTAATCAATTGTTCGAACAGTCCTGGATTTGTTTTCACTTCTTCCTTGAGCTCTTCTATTTTGTGTTCCAACATGTGTTCCTGAATTTTCCAAATACTCTCCATCACCACCACTTCGTTGTAGGGTTGATTGGACACTTCGTCTTGTTCGATGGACAACAGCAAATTTGCGGTTTGCTCATCACTTACGAAATTTAGAAAATCAGCAATTTCAATGTGTGCATTATGCACATAATATTCGACAACATACATCGCCAATTGGTTGTACAGTGGATCGACCATAAAGCCTAATTCACTGGAAAACAAGGCCGATGCCTGACGGCTCTTTAGCATTTGCGCAACCAGGGTTTCCTGTGCAAGTTCAATCCCACGCTTGCGATGTAACATCCGTTTGGGTTGTTTGTACGCTTTGGGTGTACTGCTGTTCGCATTGCTCTGCGTTTGCGTTACCTCAAGTTCAAACCCCGTAAATAGCGTTAGCTTTTTCAAATAACGCTGCTTTTCAAACTTCTCTTGAAGCAACATGATTTGCGAATGAATTTCTAACGCATATTTCTTTTGGTCTGCATAGTTGTTTAAGTTGTATTTCGTTTTTAAAAATTCAAATAAGAAATCAATCCAAGAAATGGTCTTTTGACTCAGCGCTTGCAGCGCCTCCATCCCATTTTGCATTCCATACTCATCGGGGTCCAACTGGGTTGGATTGTGAACAATCGTAAAGGGCAAGCCTTCCTCGATGGCCATGGTCCCAAAACGATAGGTCGCAGCCTGTCCGGCTTTGTCACCATCGTAAAACAAGACTATGTCCACCCCAAAGTGCTTCAATAGCTGTAATTGTTTTTTGGTCACACTAGTACCTAGAGTTGCGACAGCATTGAATATTTTTGCTTTCGCAAGTCCAATGACGTCCATGGCTCCTTCTACGACATACACCTGTTTCAACTGATTGCCCAGTGCCTTCACTCGATGGAAATTAAAAAGCACATCGCTTTTCACGTACAGTTCAGTAGAACTGGTGTTGATGTATTTGGGTCCTTCCCACTGTGGCGTAATCCGTGCCGTATAAGCAATCAAATGACCGTTTCGATCGTGAATTGGTATGGTGATGCGGTTTTTGAACACATCGTGCAAACCCTCTGCCCCCATGGAAGCCAAATTGGTGTCAAGCAGCAACGAATCGTTGATTTTTTTGGCACGCAAATAATGCACCAATACATCATGATTGCCATTGTATCCAATATTGAAGTATTGGATTAGTTCATCGGGGATGTGGCGGGAATGCAGGTACGCCAAAATGGTCGACTCCTGCTTGATTTGATACGTCAAAAACTCATTGGCCATATCGTACACTTTGTACATGGCACTATGTTGGGCATTGATTGGTTTTTCATATGGCGACAAATCAAACTCAAGGGGCACACCACTGAGTTTGGCCACCTTGCCGACCGCTTCTATAAAAGAGATGTTTTCATAGTTTTTCACAAAACCAAAAACATTTCCTCCACTGCCGCACACAAAACACTTATAAATTTGCTTGTCTGCAGAGATTGACATGGAAGGGTCGTGATCGTCGTGAAAGGGGCAAACAGCCATATACCCTTTGCCCTTTTTTTGTACAGGAATGTAATGTGAAATGACTTCAACGAGGTCTGCTTTTGCACGAATCTCATTGATGATTGAATCGTCTAATTTCGGCAACTGCAGCCCTCCTTTCTTAGAAAGTCAAATGTTTGCGAATGTATTCTGTTAGTTCGCTGATGGCAACGCGCTCTTGTTGCATCGTGTCGCGATCACGCACCGTTACGCAACCATCTTGTTCCGTATCAAAGTCGACCGTGATGCAGAATGGTGTACCAATCGCATCTTGACGGCGGTAACGCTTCCCAATGGATCCTGCTTCATCATAGTCACACATGAAGTGTGGTGCCAATTTCGCGAAGACCTCCATCGCTTGTTCAGATTGCTTTTTGGATAATGGCAAAATTGTTGCTTTGATTGGCGCCAAGAATGGGTGGAATTTCATGACGATACGCGTATCGTCTTCCCCAATTTGCTCTTCGCAATACGCATCGCACATGAACGTCAACATCAAACGCTCTACCCCTACCGCGGGTTCAATGCAGTAAGGCAAATATTTGGTATTGGTTGTAGGATCATGGTATTCCAAATTTTGTTTGGAGTGATCTTGGTGCTGACGAAGGTCAAAATCAGTACGATCGGCAATCCCCCACAATTCGCCCCAACCAAAAGAGAATTTATATTCAATATCACTTGTTCCTTTGGAATAGTGACTCAATTCATCTTGTTCGTGCTCCCGAATACGCAAGTTTTCAGAATTAACACCTAGTGTAACCAACCAGTTCATACAAAACTTTTGGTAATATTCATACCATTTCAAGTCTTCCCCTGGTTGACAGAAAAATTCAAGTTCCATTTGTTCGAATTCACGCGTACGGAAAATAAAATTTCCGGGTGTGATTTCGTTTCTAAAGCTTTTTCCAACTTGACCAATCCCAAAAGGTAATTTTTTACGCATAGTGCGTTGGACGTTTTTGAAGTTTACAAACATCCCCTGAGCCGTTTCAGGACGCAAATAAATGGTGTTTTTTGCATCTTCCAAAACCCCTTGGAACGTTTTAAACATCAAGTTGAACTGACGGATGTCCGTGAAATCATGGCTTCCGCAGTTTGGACAAGCAATTTTGTTTGTCTCGATATACTCTTTCATTGCATCATTTGTCCAACCACCTGGATTGACTTCATTTTTGGAAAAATCTTCAATCAATTTGTCTGCGCGATGACGAGTCTTACAGTTTTTACAATCCATCAAGGGGTCAGAAAACCCGCCAACGTGACCGCTCGCTTCCCAAACACGTGGATTCATCAAAATCGCCGATTGAATCCCTACGTTGTATGGACTTTCTTGGATGAATTTTTGCCACCATGCTTTCTTAATATTATCTTTCAATTCGATTCCCAATGGCCCAAAATCCCAAGTATTGGATAGTCCACCATAAATCTCTGATCCTTGATATACAAATCCGCTTTGTTTCGCATGAGCCACTACTGTTTCAAATTTTTTATCGTTCATATAATACCATGTCCCTTCTCTTTTCCATTTCTACATAAAAACACAACATAGAGTATACCACACAACCTATGGACTAACAATTGCGAGTCGATGCAATTGTTCCAAAAAGGTCAAGCTGTGCAAGGCAATGCTTAAATGCACTCTTGCGAACGCCAATTGATGCATCAATGTCGGCATTGAGATGTTCCCAATGGCCTCGATATCCCTCATCGATCCCTTGTTAATCATTCGAAACTCATGGCATTGCTGCCTGGTTGCGTTGCTTGGAAAGCAAGCAAGGCAGCCCAATCCTCCTTGAATGACTTGAATGCTTGAGATATTCTTGGTTGCGCCGCACTGAATGCATTCGTCTACGACAGGCGCACATCCTTGCAACTGAAACACATGCGCCAGCACCAACCCAAGGGCCGTATACGGATAAAGCTGTGCTTGCAGTTGTTCAAACAGCCACAAAAGCATGGCGAATATTTGCTCGCTGTCCTCAAAATGACTATGATAGATGGTCTCTAACGCACATTCTGCGAGTGTTTGCAGTTCCAAATCATCATAGAGTTTTGGAAAAAACTGAATCACTTCGCGCTGTCGCAGTGAGAATAGTGTTCGATTCTCGACATAGGAAAACCGAATTTTCACGCATGCATATTGCATGGAGGCCAACGAGTTCTTGCTTGTCACTTTCTTGCTCGACTTGGTAATAAAGTTAAGCAGTCCCAATTCTTTGGTATAAACCGAAATAATCTGATCGTTGTCGCGATAATCATGCAGTTTAATCACAAATCCGTGAACAATTTGATCACTCATCGTCGAAGACGTCTTCTCCATAGCCTAGCGCTTCAAGTTTGTTTTGTTTGTTACGCCAATTCTCTTCTACGCGCACATACAAGTTTAAATCCACTTTTTTGCCAAGTTGTGCTTCCAAATCACGGCGCGCCGCGTCTTTGATTTTTTTAACCATGGAACCTTGTTTTCCAATAATAATGCCTTTTTGGGTAGAACGTTCCACCACAATCATCGCATCAATATAGAACCGCGTATTTTTTTCGGTTACTTTTTCAATTACAACCGCTACGCTGTGCGGCACTTCTTCTTCGGTAAAGTGAAGCACTTTTTCGCGAACAATTTCACTCATCAAGAAGTCTTTCCCATGGTCTGAAATTTGATCTTCCGGATAGTATTGAAACCCTTCCGGTAAATACTTGCGGGTCACTTCCAGCAAATGGTCCACATTGCCACGTTTCAAGGCGCTTAGTGCAAAGATTTCTGCAAACGCATAACGCTCTTTCCACTCACTAATACACTGCATCAGTTGCGGTTGAGTGAGCAAATCCGCCTTGTTTAGCAGCAAAAATACAGGTGATTTATAGTTGTGTAACCGTTCAACCAAAAATTCATCCCCTTTGCCAAACGGCGCTGACGCATCCACCATGAAGTAGATGACCTCAGTGTCCTTGAGCGCATCGTATGCATTACGATTCATTTTGCGCCCTAATTCATGCTTTGGTTTATGAATGCCGGGTGTGTCGGTAAAAATCATTTGATAGTCCGTAGTCGTTAAGATTCCTTGAATATTATCCCGCGTCGTTTGCGCTTTTGGGGAAATAATGGCAACCTTTTGTCCTAAGATTGCGTTGAGCAAGGTTGATTTCCCTGCATTGGGTCTGCCGATGATGGCAATAAATCCGCTTTGATAACTCATTGTAAATCCTCATTCGTAAACGAAAATGGCAACAATTCCGCAATGGTCGTCGTCATCTCTTCTTTCCCGTTGGACAAATAAATGGGACAATCGCTTTTCAATAACTCTACCAATACTTGACGGCAGGCACCGCAGGGTGCTCCAATTCGTGGGCCATCGGTTACAATGGCAATCCCGGTAATGTCCTCTTTACGATAGCCATGTGAGTAGCAGGAAAACACCGCCGAACGCTCCCCACAGTTGGTTAAACCAAACGATGCATTCTCAATATTTGCACCCAAAAAAACATTTCCATCACGCGTCATCACCGCACTACCTACGTGGTAGTTTGAGTAGGGTGCGTAGGCATTTTTCATTGCTTCAAACGCCTGGGCAACCAATTCATTTTTATTCATTATAATTTTCCTCCTACAATCATTAGACCTATGATCAAGGCCAACAACGAAGCCATCAAGACAGCAGCAGCCCCTAAATCTTTAATCACTTTGGCGTGGGGCGAATACTGCGGACTAACCAAGTTGACGAGCTGTTCAAGGGCTGAATTCAACAATTCAATTACGATAACATTAAATATTAAAATAAGCACAATCGCGAGTTGCATCACCGTAAACTCTAAATACCACGCAACAAAAAGGGTGGCAATCCCAATTCCAAACTGCAAGCGCACACTGAAATCTCGCTTCAGCGCAACCCACAGTCCTTCAAAGGCATAGCCAAACTTTTTGAGGAGTCTACTTATCAGCGATACCATGCAACAATTGATCCTGCAATGGGAACATGATTTGCTCTTGCTCTTCATCCATATGATCATATCCTAAAAGATGCAACAATCCATGAGTGAATAAGAAGCAGCTTTCGCGGTGAATGGAATGGCCATAGTCTTTTGCTTGACGCACCAGAGCTTCCACATTGATGAAGATGTCACCTAACTCTTCTTCCCCCTCAACCATCTCATACTCATCGGCACTGTCTTTCAATGCAAACGAAATGACATCGGTTGTGCGATCGATGTTTCGATACGAGCGATTGATTTCATGTATTTGCGCATCGTCAACGAAGATGACCGACAGCGAATACGCTGATGAAACCTGTAACAATTCACTTGCTTTTTGACTAATTTGCTCATATACCTCGGTATAGGCAAGCCAAGATTCCTCTTGGGTATTGTTTACGATATTAATTTCCATACTCCACCTCATTATACTCTCCATTATACCACAAAATTAGAGCCTGTGAGTAATAATTGACTTTCCCGAGTAGAAGTAGTGAAGCAGTTTCGCAGGTACCCAAATGTCCTTGAAACGAGGTTCAAAAAGCCGAATCCAGCCTCCTTTGTGCTCCACCAAAACACAGTAATGCCCCACGCCGATTTTCGAAAGATGAATGATGGACATAACCGGCACTTCCGATAGTCGGATTCGATATCCATATGCCTGTAAGCCTGCTAGCCAAAATGCATCAATCATGGACTGCATCGAATTGGCGTGGTCACACTCGTTTTTCAACAAAAAAAGATGAACAAATTTTCGTACTTTGTCGTCTTTTTGTTGTATCATCAAAATATAATCCATACATTTTTGTGCACAGTTCACACGTTCACCTCGTTTCATAATCCCCTTCTTGACAAGGGGTGCTTGTGTTGTGAATGTTAAGAAATGGTTAATTTTTTTTAATGGGTGTTATTTGTGTTTCTATTTTGTTAAAATTGTTATGCTCTAGAGGAGGTATTATTATGTTACATATCGCTGCTGATGCCGTTACATGGTCTAATATTCAGTGGGATTTAATTATCGGTGGATTCGCGTTATTCCTATTTGGGATTGAATTCATGGGTAATGGATTAAAAAGCATTGCCGGTGATCGGATGCGTGACTACATTGATAAATATACATCAAAACCTTGGATGGGTATTATTATCGGTGCCCTTGTCACAACCTTCATCCAATCGTCTTCTGCAACAACTGCCATTACCATCGGTTTGGTACGCGCTGGTCTTATGCGCTTGGATCAAGCAGTTGGAATTATCATGGGGGCCAACATCGGGACAACCGTAACAGCGTTCTTGATTGGTCTTAAAGTTGAGAAATATGCGCTATACTTTGTCTTTATCGGGGTATTGCTCTTTATTTTCTCAAAACGCAAAAAAACAAAATATTTGGGCGAAATCGTGCTAGGTTTTGGGATTTTGTTCTTTGGTTTGAAACTGATGGGGGATGAATTGAAACTAATCGGTAAACTCCCAGAGTTCCAAGACTTCGCAGTCCTAATGGCTCAACAACCCATCCTTGGACTACTTGGTGGAACGTTGATGACCGGACTGGTTCAAAGTTCGAGTGCCGTTATTGGGATTGTCCAAAAATTATATGACAGTGGCGCCATTTCCTTGGCAGCCGCAATTCCGTTTGTTTATGGTTCAAACATCGGGACAACCATTACCGCAATCTTTGCAGCACTCGGAGGAACTTTGGCTTCCAAACGAGCAGCAGGGGTACACGTTCTCTTTAACGTCGGTGGAACCATCTTGTTCATGTTCTTAATTGACCCAATGGTTACCTTGTTGACGTGGATGGCTGGTGAATTTGGCTTGAATCCAATGTTGCA
>JBOGAI010000036.1:0-3030 GCA_051655665.1 Erysipelotrichaceae bacterium
GTATTTTCTTGCTCGCCGCTTGGCGCTCCACACCCTGTAAGCAACATTGTTGCCACTACGAATCCTAACCATTTTTTCATCTTCTTGTTCTCCTTTTTCTTGGCTAGAAAAAATAAAAGGTCGTGCTAAGAACACGACCTTATACTAACGGTGTTTTGTTCATAGCTCCACTTCTTACGAAGGAGTGTTACAAGTATTTCCTGTAACCCCAAGAGGAACAATTGCCATTGATCCACTTTCGGCGATGATTACCTTTCCTATGTTTCTTCGTTTGCCAACTCCACATAGTACTTTGATGCACCGCAACCTCTATTCGACTTTACTTTTTCTTGTTATCAATATAAGGGATATTGTGAGCAATGTCAATGTTAATCCTAAAATATTATATTTTTTTACATAATCTGACTAGTCCTCGCCCTTGTAAGCGCTTATAATAAAAGTAGAGGTGATTCCATGAAAGCCAATGTCGTATTTCTACAAGACAATTTACGCCTGCACGACAATGCCTTATTTACGCAGGCATCCAGCGCAGCCTTGCCATTTGTGGCCTTGTATGTGTTTGACGAACGCACTTTCCCCAAACACCGCATTTCCCACCCCCATACCCTTCAATTCCGAATCGAAGCCATTGAAGATCTTGCGAAAACATTACATCGAGTACAAATCCCATTGCTTGTTCGCTATGGAAAAAGCGAAACGGTTTTAAGGCAGCTTCCCTTTGAAGTGGATACCCTTTTTTGTGAAATGCCGACTGCATTTACTCAACCGATATGGTGGCCCTCGTTTTTGGAACAAACAACAATTCCCATACAGTACACTCCACCTTGCACCTTGTATCCAGAGGAGATGTTTGCCCATTTGCAAGAGGCGCCATCCTTCACGGATTTTTTGCACCTTTGCGAAAAGCGGAAAGTCAGCCCTCCTCTTGCCAGTTGCACCACTCAAAAAAAATTTCCCATCAAGCTCCAGGAATTTGATTTCAAAATGAATTTAGCCTTTTTTGGCTGTCCGCCCCTTCATCCCGTGCTGGGTAACTTTTTGCCTGGAGGGGAAGAAGAAGCCTTTACCAGAATGTACCACTTTTTGCATCATGACCAACTGCTCCACTATGGCAAAAGCATTCCCAATGAGAACTGTTTTATCTTTTCATCAAAACTAAGCCCATATTTGGCACATGGCTGTCTTTCGGTACGATTGTTGTACTATGAAATCATCTTCAGTGCATCGCGTTTTCAGGCACAGGATGCTTGCGATTTGCTGATCAAACGCATCATGAAACGTGAATACGCCCACCTATTCGCAACCCCATGCCTGCCAATTTCCTCTTTCATGAGTACCTTGCAATCAACAAACGAACCCATGATCGACGCCATTTTGATGGAATTGCGCAATTCGGGCTACCTTAGCTATGCCATGCGCACGCGATTGGCAGCCTACTGTAAAGAGGTGTTACATGCTTCAAAAGAAGAAGTGGCCGCTTTTTTCCAAGAGCGCTTCCTCGACTTTGATCTCGCGGTGTTTGTGTACAACTGGGATCACGCATTTGCTCATAAGAGCACCTTGCCCGATCAAGTGTATCGTGACCAGGATCAAAATCAGCCATGTCTAGAGCAGTACATTGCATTTTGGTTGCATGGCAAACCATTCTTTTAAACAAAAAAAAGGTACTAAGAAGCAATAAAATGCTCTTTGTACCTTTTTTCGGTTTATTCGGTGTCGAATTTCGATTCAAAATAATCGACAACGTTTTCTAATGAACGGACCAACTCTTCTTGCGAAGCCAGTTCCAAATCATGAATTATGTTTCCAATCATTTCTCGATGAAAATCATCGTGAATCATCAATGCCGTCTTCCCAATTTGGGTAAGATTGACACGCACGATTCGCTTGTCTTTCTCATCTTTGGTCTTGGTTACAAATCCCTTTTTCACTAGTTTATCGATGCCGACCGTTGCCGTGCCTAGGGTCACCCCATAGACTTTAGCAACACTTCCGACAGTTTTTTCCTCACTTTTATCAATGGATTCCAATAGGTGAACTTCACCCATTGTCAGCTTAATGTGTTGATCTTGAATATAGTTTTCCTCAAGATTGAGGATTCTAGTGAATAAATCGACGAACAATCGATTTAACGTTTTTTCAATATCGCGCACGAATGAGAAACTATTTGTTTAGTTCGGCTTTAGCTTTTTCACAGATTGCAGTGAATCCTTTTGGATCGTGAATTGCAATTTCCGACAACATTTTGCGGTTTACTGTGACATTTGCCATTTTCAAGCCATACATCAATTTTGAATAACTCAAATCATTCATTCTAGCTGCTGCATTGATACGAGCAATCCACAATTTGCGCATTTCGCGTTTCAATTGTTTGCGATCTCTGTAAGCGTAACGCAATGAACGCATTACTTGTTCATTTGCTGTACGGTACAAAATATGTTTTGAACCAAAGTAACCTTTAGCCAATTTCAATGTACGTTTTCTTCTATTGCGTGAAACATTTCCACCTTTTACTCTTGCCATTTTTACTTACCTCCTAAAATTATTTCTGCAACATCAATTTGATGCGTTTGTAATCACTTTTTGAAATCAAGCTTGCTTTTCTCAAGTGACGTTTTTGTTTTGTTGTTTTACGAGGTGCTAAGTGTGACGTATAAGCACGACCTCTTTTTAATTTACCTGAACCAGTTCTTTTAACACGTTTTGCTAACCCTCTATGAGTTTTCATTTTTGGCATACTACTTACCTCCCGTTACTTTCCTTTTTTTGGTGCCAATACCGTTGACATGGTATTACCTTCCAAGCTAGGCTTTTTCTCCACGCTAGCGATGTCAGAAATTTCCTCAATGAATTGCTCCATGATTTTTTGACCAACTTCCAAGCGAGTGATTAAACGCCCACGGAAACGCATGTCAACCTTAACTTTCATACCATCTTCAATCCAACCACGTGCGTGGCGCATTTTGGTATCAAAGTCATGTTTATCTATTACAGGGGATAAACGCAATGGTTTTACCTCTGTAACATGCT
>JBOGAI010000037.1:0-1707 GCA_051655665.1 Erysipelotrichaceae bacterium
ACTTGGATATTCATCCAACCCACGATGGGGTCTCGCTTAAGGTTAAGCCACATTTTGGTTACGTGGAGGCCATCAAAGCAAGTCTGCGCCAGCGACCGGATTGGATCATGGTCTCTGAAGTGCGCAGTCTTGAAGTCATGCATTTGATTGAAAGTGCAACAACTGGCACCCATATTATGTCTACAATACACGCTGAAAATGCCAGTACAATCCCTAGACGTATGCTGGCAATGGCCAATTTGGATGCAGGATCTGCACCGATTTTGTATCAAAATATTCATGAAATTCTCGACCTAGGCATTCGGGTCGAAGCCAAACAAACCAAAAATGGAATTGAGCGTTTTGTGGCGGAAATTGTCGGCTTTGACGTCGTGGACAATCAGGTCGTGTCACAGGTGCTCTACCGTGTTGGGGACAATAAAGTGCGGTGTGATTTGTTGAAATTCCAAAAAGGGAAAGGGGGCGAAGGATCATGAAATGGGTTGTAGTAGCCCTAGTGTTGTTTGCTTTGCGCAACCAGCGTGCGGTCAAACAAATTCTTTCGACGTGGCCGTATACCCATCATGGCTACCGACAGATGGTTCATCTGGCGAATGAGCATGGCAAAACCTATTCTGTTACACACCATATTGTGTTGGGGATTCTCATGTCCGTACTCATTGTGGGGTGTGCGGTGTTGTTTCAACTGGAACGCCAAAACTGCTTGTTCTTGTTGCTTATCGTGAGCTTATTGTATCCCCAGGTACTGATTTTCCTCCTTCAAAGACAAGCCTATCAGCGTCACTTCAAAGAGCTCACATTGTTTTTGCAGTACTTCATTGCGTTCTACAAGGTCCATCCTCATCCGCAGCACGTTTTGCAAGAGTGTTTGCCCTTATGTTCTGGTGCCTTGCATGAGCGCATCAAGACCATGATCGAGCGCTGTTTCCAAGGGGTCCCACAGCGAGAAATTTTTGGATTGCTGTTGGAGTATGAATCGCACTTTATCGTACACAACTTGGTCCGCTTTGTCAGCGATCTTGAAACCCATGGTGCCACCCATTACCTGCATACCCTTGATGCCATGCAGGAAGACATTGAACAGTGGATACGGGATACGTACCAGTTCAAGGAACAGCAACAGCGTCTCATGCACCGCATCCTGTTGTTGGTGGCGATGAGTTTGGTTATTGCATTTGTGGCTCAAGGAATGCTAGGGCAGGTGGACTTTAATGTGCACTCCCCCCTGTATCAAGGAGGAATGCTGCTATTCTTGATGAGTGTGCTTTGGACCGCGTATATGGCATTTAAAATGTTAGAAGAACCCTGGATTGATCCAGCGGAACAGTTATGATGGGCAAAGTATTGGCACTGCTTGGTGCGTTGATGCCGTTGCTGAGTCTTAGACTATGGAGCACACTGTGGATTCACCATTTTAGCGAAAACGACTTGGTGCGCCTTGGGGTAGAAGATCCTATTTGCTTCATGGAAAAACGTTTACGTAAGGCGTGTATGGTATGGGTGGCAATGGGGGCCTATATCGTCGTGGAGTCGAATGTATATCTGCTTGCCGTAATGAGTATGGGGGTACTTGTGTATGAGCTACCCTATCTTCAACTGAAAAATGCGCACAAACAACACTTGAAGGCCTTGCGTTTTCAATTTCCGATATGTCTGCGTCAGTTTCAAATTTTGTTGGAATCAAACAATGTCTCACAAAGTCTGCTT
>JBOGAI010000038.1:0-4919 GCA_051655665.1 Erysipelotrichaceae bacterium
GACGTTTTGACGGTGACATGGGGGATGTTTCCCATTTTGCCCGTAAAGCTGTTGATTTCATCAAGGGTTCCCACTACGGTTAACGACACGACGGCCACGCCTTCTTGATCAAAGGGGATGCCCATGCGCCCGCGAATGAGGGCGGAAAAGTGGGAAACCACTTCGTTGAAGGCTTTTTGGGTGCTGCTGGGTTCTTCCAAAATGGCACTGATTACTGCGATTTTTCTCATAGCGTTCTCCTTTTCCCCAAAAAGAAACGAAAAAAAACACTTCGCTTGGAAGTGGAAGGACGACAAAAAAGCGCCCCTGGGGGCCGATTTGATGGACGAACTTCCTTTCAAAGCAGATTTCTCTTTTTTGTTAGGGGCTTCATGATGGGACAAAAACAAAAAGGGGACCCTCATTGCTTTTGAACTACTTTCATTGTACCAAGCTTTGTTCATTATGCAAGCGCTTTTTACGAAAACATTCACAAGTTTTTTTCATTCAAAAGGATCTAAAAAAGACAGCAGTGGTTGCTGTCTTAGAGGTTTTTGTCTTTGTTGTGCAGTTTTTCAAGGAGCAAAGCAATGCGTTTTTCACGGGTCGCGATTGTTTTCGCATCCTCGATGTGCAAGATGGCTCTGCGTTGGGTGGAGTAGGAAAGACTATCCCAAAAGGCGGCGACATGCGCTTTGTGGAAACGCTCACTGACATCTTGTGGGACTACGACCAAGCGTTCTTCTTCGTCTTTTTCGACCACAACATGCACCTCATCTCCATAGGTTTTCCCCAGTTCAGTGCGAATTTGTTTGGTTATGCCGAGCATATAGCAGGATGAGCCCATGCGTACGATGGAGCCACGATACGGAACATGATCAAAGGTCGCTTTCACTTTGACCCGTTTGGCACCAAATACCGCTTCGACGTCAAATGGAATTTCCACATAACTGGCTTCTTTTCCTTCTACCTTTTGAATGATTGCCGTAAATTTCTTCATGCAAATCCCTCCTTTATGGTGGTTTGATTTTACCATAGCCTTTGCGATTTTGTCCGATTGACTCTTCAAAGGAGCGTTGGTTTGTTAAAATATGGTTAAGAATGCTGTTTTATCACATAAAAAGAACACTTTATTAACGAAAAGAGTTGCACATTTTAAACAAAAAGATAAGATATAAGTGACAGTCAAAACCCAAACCAAAGTGTGTTTGCCCATTAAGGGAATCCTTAGGTTTTGGCTGAAACTCAATGTTGAGATTTATGGAGAACAACGTATGCAAGTATCGGATTTTTTAATGTTATTAGGGGGCTTATCCCTGTTTTTGTACGGGATGAAAATGATGGGCGATGGATTAGAAGCCAGCGCAGGAAATCGTTTGAAATCCATTTTGGAAAAACTTACAAGCAATCGCTTTTTAGGCGTTTTGGTCGGAGCGGGGATTACGGCCATCATTCAATCTTCTAGTGCCACTACCGTCATGGTTGTAGGCTTTACCAATGCTCAACTCATGACTTTGTCCCAAACCGTCGGCGTCATTATGGGGGCCAACATTGGAACCACCATCACAGGACAACTCATCGCCTTAGACATTGGTGCAATTGCGCCGTTGTTTGCCATTGTAGGGGTTGTATTGGCCACTTTTGTGAAAAACAAGAAAGCCAACCATTTGGGGACCATCATTGCAGGTCTTGGGATTTTGTTTATCGGAATGGAACTGATGGGCAATGCGATGGTACCGCTGCGCTCCTCAGAAACCTTCATTCAATTGATGACCCAATTTTCCAATCCCCTCATTGGAATTTTGGTGGGGATGACCTTTACGGCGATCATCCAATCTTCAAGTGCATCCATCGGGATTTTGCAAACCTTAGCCCTAGGGGGGCTGATCGGTTTAGATGGGGCGGTGTTTGTCTTGTTTGGGATGAACATTGGAACGTGCATTACGGCCATCTTGGCGAGCATTGGAACCAATCGCAACGCACGACGTGCTACGCTGGTTCATTTGTTCTTCAATATTATTGGTACGGTACTATTCACCCTTATCGCGTATTACACCCCATTTACCACATGGATGGCCGCGTTTACCCCGGACAATCCCATGGCCCAAATCGCCAACACCCACACCTTGTTCAACGTGGTAACGACCCTCGTCTTGTTCCCATTTGGAGATTACTTGGTAAAATTGACGGAAATGATTTTACCAGTACATGAAGATGAGCTAAGTTGCTTACGTCTTGAGTACATTCCGACAGGCAAACACCGCGAAGAAAGTGGAATCGGAAGTACGATTTTGGTCATCAACAATTTGAAACAGGAAACGTTGCGTATGATGGCCTTGGCCAAACAAAACGTGGAATGGTCTTTTGAAATGGTGCTCCACCACAATCAAAATGCCATGGAGGACCTGGTAAAAAACGAAGAGCTGATTGACTACTTAAACAAAGAAATCAGCAGTTACATCGCCCACATTGCCTCTGCCGAAATGCCAACACAAGATTCGCGCATCGTCATGGCGTTCTTTAAAATCATCGGCAACATCGAACGGTTGGGCGATCATGCCATGAACATCGCGCAAGCCGCTCAGCTTATCGTGGAACAAAACTTGGCGTTAAGTGAACATGCTCTAGACGAAATTCAAAGCATGCGTGACATCATTTCGGATATGCTCAAGGCGTTGTTGGATGAAACCAGCGTAACCTATTATGAAATGTTGAGCAACGTCGCCCAGTTTGAACAACAAGTCGACGACTTGACGATGCAGTGCAAAGCCAATCAGCTTGAACGCATCAAACATGGCACGGTGGAACTTGAGGCCACAATGTTGTATTCGGATATGCTCAATGATTTTGAACGCATGGGCGATCACATCCTAAACATTGCTCAAGAAAAACACGAACCCGTGGAAGTAGAAGCCCTCTAAGGGTCAGCGTAATCCAAGAACAAACCAGTACCCACATGGGTACTGGTTTCTTGTTTAAGGAGGCAATGCCCATACCATACAATACTGTGTGAAATTCAAAAAAACATACCCTTTTCAGGCATTTTATATTATAATTTTTAAGCATTAAAAGAATAAAGGAGTGCATGGTATGGATATACGTTTAGTCTGCGACTATTTGCCTCGTCCTGCGGGCAAAGCAATTGAAAGCTTAAATCTTACGACTTTGGAAGAACTTTCCAAGTATACAGAACAAGATCTACGCCAATTGCATGGGATTGGAACCAGTGCTATTAAAATCATTAAGATGATTTTGGAAAGTCATGAATTGACTTTGCAAGAACAACAATAAGATTGCATAGCCGATAATAGAAATTTTTCTATGACCCTACAACCTACCCAGGTTGTTTTTTTTATGCCAACAAAAAAAGGGAAGGCTCCCTTTAGTTGTTTTGGTTGATGAGGTCAATCAATAGATCGGGTCGATCGGTAATGATGCCATCTGCCCCCAAGTCAATGAGTGCTTGCATGGTGGCTTCGTCGTTGATGGTCCAGTAGTGGATACCCATATTTTGACGATGCGCCTGCTTGAGGATGGCAGGATTGGTCAAATCCACTGTTCCAATTACTGGCGCTGATTCTTCCAAGGGCAGCTGCATTGCGGCATGACTTTGTGGCGCAAACAAGAAACCCATTTTCACAAGGTTGGTTACGACAAACTTGGTTACGACGCCTCTGCTTGGAGAAACCGCAATTTCCGGTCTGGTTTTGTTATAGTATGCATTGATGTCATCGTAAAACGATGCCACAATCACGTGGTCTTGCAATGCGTAGGCATCAATCAAGTCATACAGCGCATCGACGGTTTCCAAACGTGGTGCATCCCCGTCGGCTTTGACTTCGATGATGTACAATACTTGATCCGAAAATGCTTCAAACAATTCTTCCAATCGAGGAAGGTAGATTTTTTCGGCTTCTACTTGTTCAAGGGTGTAGTCTTTGTAGGGACGATTGCCATCCAAGTCAACAAAGTTGTATCCAAAATTATATTGACGCAACTGTTCATACGTCATTTCGTGAACCAAACCGGCGCCATCGGACATCAGGTCGATATTGCCGGTTTGGTTGGAACCATGGTGGGTAACCAAGATGTGATCTTGGGTCATCATCAAATCAATCTCGAGCACATCCACGCCCAAATCAAAGGCATGTTGGAAGGCTTTCATGGTGTTTTCTGGGTTTAAGTCCTTGGCCCCACCATGTGCAATCACAAGGGGACGCCCTTCACTGCGCCATGGATTGCTTGCAGCATACGATTGGGTAAGCATCCCATTCGCACCTACAACCAGCAACACGATGGCCAATAGGACCATTCCTACTTTTTTCAATACGGTCATACGCTTCTCCTTCTATACATTTCCCATAAATAGTAGCATAATATCCCACAAAGTTCTAGACTGTTTTGATACTCAAAGCATTCTTAACCATAATTTTACCTCGCAGGTTCTAGTTCAAAAAAATACCTTGACAATCAAACTATTTGCACGATACAATTCGATTCAAAAGGGAGAGTGTGTATGAAAACAAAAGAAATGACCTATTGTGCCGTATTTGCCGCAGTGTTGGCGGTGCTAGCCCAAATACAAATACCGATGCCAAACGGCATCCCTTTCACCTTGCAAGTGTTGGGGGTTGTCCTTTGTGGATTGATTTTGAAAGCCCGCTTGGCCATGATTGCGACGTCGATCTACTTGCTTGTTGGCATGATAGGGCTACCGGTCTTTTCCCATTTTGGAAGCGGCTTGAGTGTGCTTTTGGGCCCAACCGGTGGATTTTTGTGGTCCTTTCCGCTATTCGCATGGATTGTGGGCACCTTCGCCCATGAAAAACGCGCGAAGGTAGGGATTGCCATTTTGTTGGGTGCAGGGGTGAATTACGCCTGTGGAATGGCGCAGTTCATGCTGGTGATGCAAGCACGCGTGACGACCGCGTTTCTTACGT
>JBOGAI010000039.1:0-2419 GCA_051655665.1 Erysipelotrichaceae bacterium
CCCATTCTGTGGGTACGTGCATAACGTTCAGCAATGCGATACATCATGCGACGCATGATCGTAATCGCATAGGGAAGGTCACAGTTTTGATAGATGGCAAGTTGCAATTCGGTAAACGGAATGACGTGTACTTTCATATCTCCTTGGAAACGGGAGGTAATGGCCGCCAAATCCATCACTTTTTGTTGGGCACGTGCACTTGTATAGGGTGGTGAAGCAAAATGGATGGCTTCGACTTTGACACCACGTTTCATTGTCATGTACGCCGCAACCGGAGAGTCAATTCCACCTGACAACATCAACAAGGCTTTGCCACCAACCCCTACCGGATACCCTCCAGCACCTAAAATTTTATCGGTCATGATGGAGGCATGGAACTGCTGGATTTCGACCCCAATGGTCAAGTCGGGATTGTGCACATCTACTTTCAATTCGCTTTCTTGCAAGATTTTTGTTGCCACAGCACGGTTGATTTCATCGCTCAGCATGTAGAATTGCTTGTAAGGACGACGGGTATTGATTTTGAAGGTCGCAGCATCAGTGCTGGCCATGGCAAGTTGATAGGCTGTATCCACGATGGTTTCGATTTGGTTGGGGACCGTGATGACAAAGGAAAAAGAATAGATGCCGAAAACATCTTTTAAAATGTCGGCCACTTCTTGAGGATCTTCTCCATTTAGTACCAAGTACAAACGATCGTGGGTTTTTTCGTATTTCAAATTGGCAAAGCCACTCAATGCTTTTTTGGTGTTGTTCAACAAACGGTTGATGAAGTCTTTTTTGTTTTTCCCTTTGGTAGACAATTCTCCAAAGCGCACCAAAATGCGATCATAGTGTAAATTATTGTGTTCGGTAGTCATGTAGTATCTCCTTCAAGTGTTTCACAAACACTTTTGCTTCTTCTAGTGTCGTCATTGAATCAAAGCTGACTCGTAAGACGCCATGCATTTCTTCATTCGTTTTTCCCATTGCGCCTAGCACTTTGGAATAGGCTTTGCTCTTGCTTGAACAGGTGCTTTTCGCAGAAACGTAAATTTCACGCGCTTCCAGTGCATTCATCAGCACTTCCGACCCCATACCAAGCACACTCAAACTCAAGATAAATGGGCTGCCCTCGATCGAGGAGTGAAAGACCACTTCCTTGGTATCGTACAGTCCAGAGCGAATGAACTGGTTGAGTTTTTTCGCTTGTTCATAGGCTTTGGGTTGTTTTTCAAGTGCCAAGCGAATGGTTTTCGCAAGTACGATGTTGGTCAACACATTGCTTGTTCCTGCACGCAAGCCTTCTTCCTGTTCTCCCCCAACAATCTGCGGCATCAATTTTACATTTTTTCGATGAAAAAGTAAACCGCTCCCCTTTAATCCATTGATTTTATGGGCCGAAAAGCTGGCAAGATCCACCCCGTCCAACGATACGGGGATTTTCCCTAAGGCCTGTACCCCATCCGCGAAGAAGACGCAACGCGGATTGGTATGCGCAATGGCGGCCAATTTTTGGATTGGATTGATGCTGCCCACTTCATTGTTGACCATCATGGCACACACCAAAATGGTGTCGGGGCGCATCGCCTTTTCCAAGGTTGCCGGTTCCACCACCCCATCGTGATTGACCTCTAGCCAGCTTACTTCAAAACCAAATTCATCCTGCAATTGCTGAATAGGACCCAAAACACTGCTGTGTTCCACCTTGGAACAAATCAAATGCTTGCCATACTGTTGATTTGCCAAAGCATACCCCTTAATGGCCAAGTTATTCGCTTCACTCGCAGAAGCAGTAAAAGTTAACTCTTGTGAGTTAACTTTTAGGTGGTGTGCAATTTGGCTGCGACTTTGCTGCAGTAACGAGTGGGTTTTGACGCCCAGTGCGTGGATGGAAGAAGAATTGGCAAAGTAGGTATCAAGCAAATGTACATACGTTTTGCGCACTTCTGGTTCCAAACGTGTAGTCGCGGCATTGTCTAAATAAATCATAAATTCTCTCCTTATGCACTCGCTGGCGCTTTCGCCAAGATTTTCTCATAGGCGCCCGGATGAATTTTTTCAATTGTAGCAACAGCAATTTTAAGGGCTTTGGTATACTCCCCATTGCGGAAACAAAGCTCCGCACGAGTCAATTGGCTGTCAACATCCGGTAATGTCGATCGGTAACGGTTGCCTAGGGTAATGGTTTCTTCCACTAGGGCAGCCACACCAACCAGGTTGTTGACATTATTATACAACTTATACACGTAGTCAATGGCAATTTTGACTTTATCATTTAAATCGCTTACTTCTAGCGGTACGCGTTCTAAGGCATCAATCACGTCTTGCACATACAAATTCGCATATTGCAAGTCTTCTTGATACTTGATGGATACGCTTGGCAAATGCTGTTTGTGAATGGAAATCTTGATGTCATTCAAAATCACTTGCAATTTCA
>JBOGAI010000040.1:0-48056 GCA_051655665.1 Erysipelotrichaceae bacterium
CATACAGGTGTACCGACAGCTCTCCATCGGCAGCGCTAAGGTCACTTTTGAAGAACAAGAGGGGATACCACACCATTTGATTGACATCTTGTCATATGAAGACGGATACAGTGTTCGCGATTTTCAAAAGCGCGCCAGAGAGTGTATTGCCGACATCCACAGCCGCGGAAAATTGCCTATCGTGTGTGGGGGGACGGGGTTGTACATCAAAGCCTTGCTGTACGATTACGTCTTTCATGACGAAGAAGTGGATGTAGCCTATCAAGAATACCTCACTTCACTCACGCCACAAGCACGCTATGCATTACTTCAAGAGCGAGATCCAGCAAGTGCTGCAACCATTCATCCCAATAACCAACAACGGGTGGTGCGCGCGCTGATGGCGGAAAACGCAGGAAAACGCAAAAGCGATACCATCGCCCAACAAGAAGGAATCCTACTCTATGATGCGTATATCGTGGGGTTAACAATGGAAAGGGCAGCCTTGTATGAGCGCATCAACCACCGTGTTCAACTCATGTTTGAACACGGTCTTGTACAAGAAGTTGAAGGACTGTTACGCGTTGAGAATCCCTTTGCTTTGCAAAGTATGCAAGGCATTGGCTATAAAGAATTTAGGGAATATTATGAACACCGCGCTACAGTAGAAGAGGTGGCGATGGCGATTGCGAAGCATTCGCGCCAATTCGCCAAGCGCCAGTACACATGGTTTCGGAATCAAATGGAGGTCCATTGGTATGATGTCCAAGATCCTTCTTTTGGTTTGCAATTGGACCAAGCGGTAGCAGAATGGAGTAAACATTATGAAAAATGAAGCACTTGAACGAATTGAACTGTTGATTGGTCAGCAGGGCATTGATATTTTAGCACAAAGCAGTGTGCTGGTTTTGGGATGTGGAGGGGTTGGAAGTTATGCCATCGAGTCGTTGGCTCGCTGTGGTGTTGGTACGCTGATTTTGGTGGATGCCGATACGGTTGCCGTTTCCAACTTAAATCGACAAATCCCCGCTACCTATGCCACCATCGGTCAGTTGAAAACCGAAGCGATGAAAGAACGTATTCTAAGTTATGCCCCGCAATGTAACGTTATCTGCATCAACTCGTTTTACGATGCGAGCAAAAATGAACTGATTTTTGCGCATCAAATCGACTATGTCATCGATGCCATCGATACGCTTTCGAGTAAAGTAGATGTCATCGCCTATTGCAAACGTAACAAAATCCCGTTTATTTCCAGCATGGGAATGGCCAATCGTTGGGATGTAACCCGTGTGCAAATTGTGGATTTGTCGAAAACATTCAATGATCCATTGTCGAAGGTCATGCGGCGTATGGTCAAAGAGCGCGGGATCAAGGGTAAAATTCCAGTGTTATTTTCCGATGAGTTGCCATTCAAACAACACATCATCGTCAATGAGAACGGAATAACACGCAAAATGCAACAACCACCAGCATCCACTCCTTTTGTTCCAGCCGCAGCCGGATTGGCAGCCGCTTCGCTTGCGGTAAGAACCTTATTAGCTAAAAAATAGGGAATGTGGTAAAATATGGATAGAAAGGCGGTACATGCAATATGGATACGTATCTTCTTTGGTTAGTGTTGTTTGTTCTTTTGGTGGTAATTGAAGTCATTACCAGCCAATTGACTACAATTTGGTTTGCCATTGGTGCTCTTGTGGCACTGTTTGGTGCATTGTTTGGTATGGATTTTTACGCACAGCTTTTGCTTTTTGTGGTCGTGGGTTTTCTTGCATTTCTCGCCACCAAACCGCTCAAGAAAAAGTTGATGCACAAGGAACGCTTTCCCACAAACGCCGACATGTTGCTTGGACAAACGGTAATTGCGTTGGAAGACTTCAATGATCTCACCCATGAAGGGCGCGTCCAAGCGGGTGCGATGGATTGGTTGGCACATTGCGAGCAACCGGTTGTCAAAGGGGATCGCTTGGTCGTCAAGCGCATTGAGGGTGCCAAATTGATTGTTACTTTATAAAAGGAAAGAGAGGACGTAAAGCATGGAAGGAGCAGTACAGTTATTAGGAGGCTTATTTATATTCTTATTTATTTTGGTTCTATTGGTGTACCATGTTCGCATCGTAAACCAATCCCAAACATTCGTAGTGGAACGCATTGGGGCGTATCATGCAACGTGGGAAACCGGTTTGCATTTCTTGATTCCATTCATTGATCGCATTGCGAAAAAAATCTCGATGAAAGAACAGGTCGTGGATTTCCCTCCACAACCCGTCATTACCAAAGACAATGTTACCATGCAAATTGATACGGTCGTCTATTTTCAAGTTACCGACTCTAAGTTGTACACCTATGGTGTCAACAGCCCTATGATGGCAGTCGAAAACTTGACGGCTACCACTTTGCGTAACATCATCGGAGATTTGGATTTGGACAGTACGCTAACATCACGCGACATCATCAATACCCAAATGCGTTCCATTTTGGATGAAGCTACCGACAAATGGGGGATTAAAGTCAACCGTGTTGAGGTGAAAAACATCCTGCCACCGCGTGAAATTCAAGATGCGATGGAACGCCAAATGAAAGCGGAACGCGAACGTCGTGAAGCCATCTTGCAAGCCGAAGGACGCAAACGCTCGGAAATCTTGGTTGCCGAAGGGGAAAAAGAGGCAGCGATTTTGCGTGCGGAAGCCGTGAAAGAGAAAAAAATCAAGGAAGCGCAAGGGGAAGCAGAAGCCATTGAGTTGGTTCAACGCGCCTATGCCAATTCCTTAACCATGTTGTCAGACGCAACCACAAGCGACAAAGTCATCCAATTAAAAGGATTGGAAGCCTTGGCGAAAGTGGCGGATGGTCAAGCGACCAAAATCATCATTCCAAGCGAAATTCAAAACATCGCTTCGTTACTGGCAGCGGGAAACGAAGTACTAAAGGGGTAAGCAGATGAAAGAAATCGTAGTAGCAGGAGGATGCTTTTGGGGCGTTGAGGAGTATTATCGCCGTCTTGCGGGGACACTTGAGACCAAAGTAGGTTATGCGCAAGGACATCTAAATCAACCTACGTACGAACAAGTTTGTGACCACACCACTGGCCATGCCGAAGTGGTATGGATACGCTATGAAGCCCCTTTGACCTTGGAAAAAATATTGGATCACTTGTTTCGTATCATTGATCCAACTGCATTGAATCGACAAGGACATGACATTGGAGAACAATACCGTACCGGAGTATACTTTGTAGACGATGCCGACCAAGCCATCATCCAAGCATTCATTGCGGATCGCCAAAAAGACTACGCGAAAGCGATTGTGGTAGAAGTGGATCACCTGCATACCTTTTGGGATGCGGAAACCTACCACCAAAAGTATTTGGTGAAAAATCCATCTGGTTATTGTCATGTTGACTTTCGAAAAATCAAACCAGAAGAATTGAAAAAATAAAAAAGATTGCAACCGCAATCTTTTTTTCTATGTTAAAGCGCGAAAAATGCGTATAATAAGGGTAAGGAAGTTGAGGTTGAGTTATGAAAAAAGGCGTTTTTATCACATTTGAAGGCAACGATGGAAGTGGGAAAACCACGATATCCAAAAAAGTGTACGAACAATTGCTAGCCGAAGGCTACGATGTCGTATATACCCGTGAACCAGGTGGCATCGCCATTGCTGAACAAATTCGTGAGGTCATCTTAAACCCAACCAACATCGCGATGGACGCTCGTTGCGAAGCGTTGTTGTATGCGGCATCCCGTCGCCAGCATTTGGTAGAAAAAGTGATTCCTGCCCTACAGGCTGGCAAAGTCGTGCTGTGTGATCGTTACATCGATTCCTCCCTTGCCTACCAAGGAGTGGGAAGAGGTTTGGGGTTTGACGATGTATTCGAAATGAACCGTTTTGCCATCGAATCCTATCTTCCAGACAAAACCATTTTCTTGCAGCTCGATCCTCGCATTGGCTTGCAACGCATCGCGTCGCGCCAACACAAAGATCGTCTGGATATGGAAAGCGAACAATTTCATTTGCGCGTTGCGCAAGGCTATGACTTGGTGTTGCAACGGTTTGCGTCTCGCATGATTGTTGTGGATGCCAATCAAAACGTTGAAGCGGTGTTTAGCGAAAGCATGATGCAAGTTCATGCCATTTTGGGACATGTTGAGTAATCTAGCACAACACCAAAAGGTGGCCTATCGCGTTTTGACCAATGCGATCCAAAACCAGCAGCTTTCACATGCCTACCTTTTTGTGGGGGAACGAGGAACATACAAGAAAGAAATGGCGCTGTTCTTAGCCCAATCACTGGTTTGTGAGCAAGATGTTCTTGCTTGTGGAACTTGTGAAAGTTGCCGTAGAATTGCATCGATGCAGTACGCTGATCTGTTGTACTACGATGGGGCTTTGCAATCAATCAAAAAAGACGACATACTACATATTCGCTCACAGTTTTCCAAGACACCACTAGAAGCGCGCGGCAAAAAGATTTTCATCTTGAATCGAGTAGAAAATACAACGGCCGAAGCATTGAATAGCTTGTTGAAGTTTTTGGAAGAACCGACCAATGACGTCACCGCCATTTTGCTTGTGGAGTCCATGGACAAATTGTTGCCGACCATCGTTTCACGTTGCCAAGTAATCAAGTTTCAAAAGGGGGAACAGCAAGCCCTTTTCGAACGAGCGAAGGCAAACACAATCGATGAATTGGATGCGTTTTTGTTGAGCCATCAGGTCAATTCCATAGAACAAATCCTTGAATTGCAGGAAAGTGACGCAGTCCAAACGGCGCGGACCTTGTTTACACAAAGTGTGCCGTGGTTGCGCAAAGACCCGTATCAAGCCTTATACATCTTGCAAAGTGAAGGGTTTTCCAAGAAAAAACAAAACGATCAAATGGTTATGACGTATTACTTGGGCATGCTAAAGACCATTTTGAAATATGCTTCCGAGCAGAAAACTTCTGGCGTGGACGCCTTCGACCATCTGCTAGACAGTCTGCAACTTCGCTTTGATGAAGCGGTACGGTTACAAATTATTGTATTACAAACCAAAGATCAAATTCGCCCTTCGGTGAACGTCGGGCTCTTAATGGATTCATTCATCTACCAAGTAAAGGAGGTGTTACAATGAGTGAAAATACACAGTATTCGCAATTGGCGTTTGTAACGTTTAAAGATACGAAAAAGATTTACCATTTTGGAACCAACGATTCAAATCTAAAAGTTGGAGACGCCGTGGTGGTGGAAACCATTCGTGGTACCGAGGTGGGCACGATTGCCAAAGAGAGTGAGGCATTTCTTGTGCACAATCCCAATATGGAAATCAAACCCGTTTTGCGTGTAGCGAGCAAAGAAGATTTGGAACGCTATGCACAAAACAAAGAGTTGGCAAAGGATGCCATCGTAAAATGTGCTGCATTGATTGAAAAATTGCAGCTCGACATGAAGCTTATCGATTGTGAATTCACACTGGATCGTTCCAAAATCATTTTTGTATATGTAGCAGACGAGCGCGTGGATTTCCGTGAATTGCTTAAAGAATTGGCAGCGGTCTTTAAATGCCGTGTCGAACTCAAACAAATTGGCCCTCGTAATAAAGCCAAAATTGTGGGGGGGCTGGGTGTGTGCGGTATGGAAACGTGCTGCTCGCGTTTTCTCAACGATTTCGACATCGTCTCGATCAATATGGCAAAAAATCAATATTTGGCCTTGAACATTCAAAAACTGAGTGGGCAGTGCGGGAAGTTGATGTGTTGCTTGAAATACGAAGACCAGCAGTACAAAGAACAAAAAAACAGCATCCCGAAACTGAATTCACAATTGGAATACAAAGGCAGCCGTTATCGCTTGACCGGTGTGAACATTCTTTTGAAACAAGCAAAAATTGAAAATCGCGAAAATATCCTCTTTTTAGACTTTAAAGAATTATTTCCAGACTATCAAGATTAGGAGGGAAACTATGCAACGACAAAAAAGTTTTGACGAACAGCATCCGACCTTGTATTTAGTGGCGACCCCCATTGGCAACTTGGAAGAAATGACCCCACGGGCCATTCATGTCTTGCAAAGTGTGGACATCATTGCGGCTGAAGATACGCGCAATTCCATGAAGCTGATGCGCCATTTCGGCATTTCAACCAAATTAATTGCACATCATGCACATAACGAGAGGGAAAGTGCCAAGGGCATTTTGGCCTTGTTGCAACAAGGCAAATCTGTTGCGCTCATTTCCGATGCAGGGTACCCATTGGTATCCGATCCAGGGCAGGCCTTGGTCCGCATGGTGGTAGAAGCGGGATTTCATGCAGTGCCCATTTCGGGAAGCAATGCTATGTTAAATGCGCTGGTTGCTTCGGGTATCACCCCACAACCGTTTGTGTTCTACGGCTTTTTGGGACATTCCGAACGAGAGCGTATCAAACAGTTGACCCATGTAAAATATTATCCGGAAACTCTTATTTTCTACGAATCTCCCCACCGCATTAAAAAAATGCTCACCAACGTGTTAACGGTGTTAGGGGATCGTCAAGTGTGTATTGCGCGCGAGTTGACCAAGCGTCATGAAGAATTCATTCGTGGCAACGTAAGTGAACTCATTGACATTGCAGATGAACTTAAAGGAGAAATGGTCGTCATCGTCGAAGGGTCGAGCGAAGAACGCGAAAGCGACATCGTTTTGCCATTGATTACCGATCAAATCCAAAACTATATTAACGAAGGACTATCTACCAACGAAGCCATTAAACGGGTAGCCAAGGAACGCAACGTCTCTAAAAACGAAATCTATAAGAAATATCACAGTTAAGGAAGCGATCGCTTCCTTTTTTCATTTTTATGGGGGTAAGAATTGATAACTTTCTTAGAATTGGTATCCTAAATAGAGTATAGAGGAGGAGTCAGATATGCAAGTGACGTTTTATGGCGCTGCACAAGAAGTAACCGGCAGCTGTTATTTGTTGGAAACGCAAGATTTACGCATTTTGGTGGACTGTGGATTGTTTCAAGGGCATCAAGAAAACCTGGATAATACGCTTCATTTCGATCCTACGACGCTGGATGTGGTCATCGTGACCCATGCCCACATCGACCATTGCGGAAGATTGCCACTGCTCATCAAACAAGGCTATCAAGGCCCCATCTATGCCATCCGGCAGACGGCGAAATTGATGGAAATCATGTTGCGTGATGCAGCGAATATTCAAGAGCGCAATGCGTTGGATTCATTGGAAGAAGCGCAATACGTGGAGCCACTGTACACCATGGAAGAGGTGGAGCAGACCTTGCGTCAAGTCCACATTTGTGACTATCAAAAACCGTATCCGTATCGAAATGGACTGGTCTTTGATTTTAACGATGCAGGACACTTATTGGGATCGTCTTCCCTGCGTTTGCAAGTGAGTGAGGACGATAAAACCACAACGCTTGTCTTTTCGGGCGACATTGGCAATCAAGATCAGCCCCTCATTCTCGACCCGATTCCGTTTACCCGTTGTGATGTGGTATTTGTGGAGTCGACTTATGCGGACCGCAATCACAGTGTATCCAAAGATCGCGTACAGGATTTGGCGACCATTTTCAATCATACGTTTCAGCGAGGAGGAGACGTCATTGTTCCATCCTTTGCAGTGGGGCGTACTCAGACTTTGTTGTTCTACATCAGAGAGATGAAACAGCGACATCTGGTACCTTATGACTTTGAAGTGTTTGTGGATTCCCCGATGGCAACCAGGGCGACCCAAGTATTCATGGAAGAACTCTATGAGGTGGCCGACGAAGAAACCAAAGCGCTCTATGCAGCCGATCAACAACCGATGTTGTTTAAAGGTCTGCAGTTTACCGAGGATGTTCAGGCCTCTCGCGCCTTAAATTTCAATCCCAACCGCAAGGTCATCATTGCCTCGAGTGGAATGTGCGAAGCAGGACGCATCGTGCATCACTTGAAAAATCGTTTGGGCAAAAAAGAAGATACCGTTTTGTTTGTTGGATATCAAGCCGAGGGAACCTTGGGACAACACTTATTGAGCCATCCGCAAGAAGTAACCATTTTAGATAAAAAAGTAAAAGTCAAAGCGGAAATTGTAGAGTACAAAGGAATGAGTGGACACGCCGATCAAAAGGGGCTGAATGCGTGGTTGAGCGCGTTTGATCCCAAACCCAATACGGTGTTTATCGTGCATGGAGAACGCGAAGTAAGCGCTCATTTTCAATCCCAGCTCACCCTAGATGGCTACAACGCCATTTTACCCAATACCTTTCAAACCTATACTTTTTAAAAAAAAGGCATTGACAATCTTAGAATTAATGGATATACTAAGAATTGTTCTTAGTTAAGAGGTATGTGAATGAAGTATAAGCGCTCAAAACAACGTGATGAAATCGTAAGTTTTATCAATGAAAATCCAGGTCATTTCAGTGCCGATGAAATCTATCGTGGCCTGAAGAGTCAAGGTTCTTCGATTTCACTGGCTACTGTGTACCGTAACTTAGGTATATTGGAACACATGCAAGCCATCGATAAGATTTCGCACCCAACCAATGGATATGTCTACGATAAAACGGCAATCAAACATCATCATCTCTATTGCAAAGCGTGCAATCGAATTCATGATGTAACCGTGGAGCATGAGGCTTTTGATCTTTCGCACGTACAACAAAAAAACGGAATACAAATCGATGCATTTTCCATCACCTTTTGGGGAACGTGTAAACAATGCATCAAATCAGGCGATCATCACAGCATGTGATCAGCAAATAATCTAAGGAGGAAACTATGGATATCAAGGGAACAAAAACAGAACAAAATTTAATGACGGCTTTCGCTGGCGAGTCAATGGCTCGCAACAAGTACACTTACTTCGCAGAAATGGCTCGTGAAGAAGGTATGGAAAAAATTGCTGCGATCTTCGAAGAAACAGCACGCAATGAACGTGAACACGCAAAATTGTGGTTCAAAGCACTTCACGGTGACAAAATCGGAACAACGGCTGAAAACTTGAAAGCAGCTGCCGAAGGGGAACACTACGAGTGGACGGACATGTATGCTACGTTTGCACAAGTTGCGAAAGAAGAAGGATTTGCGAAATTGGCATTCCAATTCGATGCAGTAGCGAAAATCGAAAAATTGCATGAAGAACGTTATTTGACTTTGTTGAACAACGTTGAAAATAATACTGTATTCAAAAAAGAAGAACCAACTACTTGGGTATGTGACATTTGTGGACACCACCACGAAGGAACAGACGCTCCAGGTGCTTGCCCTCTTTGCGGATACTCAAAAGCACACTTTGCTGTAAAATCAGAAAAGTTCTAATCACAAAAGTGAGTCGATGACTCACTTTTTTTTAGTGTGCAAGGATTTTGATGCTATAATGGTTGGGTAAAAAACAAGGAGGGAATTGGAAATGATTAATCGCTATTCAAGAAAAGCTATGCAAGAAATTTGGAGTGAACAAAGCAAATTTGACGCATGGTTAAAAGTGGAAATTTTGGCATGTGAAGCATGGTCGGAGTTGGGAGAAATTCCAAAAGAAGACGTTGCAAAACTTTGGGAAAAAGCAAGCTTTGACATGGAGCGAATTTATGAAATTGAACAAGAAACGCGCCATGACGTGGTGGCGTTTACCCGTGCGGTAAGCGAGACCCTTGGAGAAGAAAAGAAGTGGGTTCACTATGGCCTAACTTCTACCGATGTGGTTGATACTGCCTATGGATACCTCTACAAACAAGCCAACGCCATATTGGAACAAGATTTGCTTCGTTTTTGTGAAGTGCTCAAGAAGCAGGCATTGCGCTATAAAATGACGCCTATGATGGGAAGAACGCATGGTGTACACGCTGAAATTACTTCATTTGGTTTAAAATTGGCTCTTTGGTACGATGAAATGCAACGCAACTTGGAACGCTTCTATGCCGCTTGTAAGGCAGTGGAAGCGGGTAAAATCTCAGGAGCGGTGGGAACCTTTGCCAATACCCCTCCTTTTGTACAAGATTATGTATGTGAGAAATTGGGAATCGCTTCTGCACATATTTCTACCCAAACCCTCCAACGCGATCGTCATGCCCAATACTTTTCGACATTGGCATTGATTGCCACTTCCATTGAAAAAATGGCAACCGAAATTCGTCACTTGCAGCGTACCGAAGTGCGCGAAGTAGAAGAGTTTTTCAACAAAGGTCAAAAGGGTTCATCTGCAATGCCACACAAACGCAATCCCATCGGCAGTGAAAACATGTCCGGATGCGCACGCGTGATGCGCGGGTACATGGTATCGGCTTACGAAGATGTTGCATTGTGGCACGAGCGCGACATTTCACACTCAGCAGTAGAGCGCATCATTTCGCCGGATGCGACCATCTTGTTGGACTACATGTTGAACCGCTTTACAAACATCGTGGAACACTTGACTGTATTTGAAGATCGCATGCTCGCAAACATCAACAAAACGTATGGGGTTATCTTCTCCCAACGCTTTATGTTGAAACTGATCGAAAGTGGATTGAGCCGCGAAGAGGCTTACGATTTGGTACAGCCTAATGCAATGAGAGCGTGGGAAGAACAAACGCCATTCTATGATTTGATGGCAGCCAATGAAACAGTGAAAAGCTTATTGGATCAAGAAAATTTTGACGACTGCTTCAAATTGGAGCATCACCTGCAAAACGTCAGTGCTATTTTTAAACGCGTAGGCTTAGAATAAGACGCCCAAACGCAACAGGAGGAGCCAAGATGCTGCATTTACATACTTGCCAATGCGGGCAAAAAATCGAAACCAAATGGAATGGCAAGGTTTTCCATGCAACTTGTCCTCACTGTAAGACACGTTACCAATTGGATGTGGCTTCACGACGCTTGTACATGGTCATCACCCCGCTTGTCGTAGTGGCTTTGATCGTGCTCAATCGTTTGGTCTTTCAATTTCAGGACATTGCCGTATTGGCCTTGTACATTCTTGGGGGTTCGTATTTGATTGCGCATGGCATTCATGTGTTCCTGGTAAAGGTTCAAATCTTTCGCTATGAAGTGTGGAATGGGGATAAATGAGATTCACTTTGATAATCAAACAATAAATGTTTGACATTCAAACTATTGGTGTCGTATAATGCAAATTGTGACAGTATCAACGACATCAAAGGAGAAGAATCATGAGTAAAATTCTAATTGTAACCGATACAACTTCTTCCCTGACTTTTGAAAAGGCAGCGGAATTAAATATTGAATTGGTGCCACTTACCATCCAAATTGGAGAAAAGGTATATACCGATCAAGTGGATTTGACCAGTGAACAGTTGATCGAGGCATTGCGCCAGGGAGCTGTTCCGACTACTTCTCAACCGAATATCGGTTTGGTAGAAGAACGGATGAGCGAGTGGAAGAAAGAAAACTATGATGCCATCTTCATCTATTCCATTTCCTCCTACTTGTCTGGAACGTTCAATGGATTCAACTTGGTAGCGAACCAATTGGAAATGGACAATGTTCATGTCATTGACAGCAAAACCATGGCGGGCCCTTTATTGGATGCCGCGCTTACGGCACGTAAAATGGCCGATGAGGGCGCAAGTGTGGACGCCATCTTGAACATGAGCGAGGCAAAATTTTCGAAAACTGTGAGCTTCATCTATCCGAAAACGCTAGAGCAACTCAAAAGAGGTGGCCGCATCTCTTCCGTCGCGGCATCGATGAGCAGTTTGTTGAAAATCAAGCCAGTGCTGATTCTTGAAAACCAAGGAAAAACCATTGAGAAGTTTGGAATCGCCCGTACTGATGCCAAGGTGTACGAAATGGTCACCCAGGAATTCATGAAATCCGGGGCGGGTGCAGAGCATTTTGAAATCTATTTGGCCCATGCGGCGGAAGCGGATGCGCTTCAAAAATGCATCGCGTTCTTCACGGAAAAATTCCCTGGAATGAACATTCATATCGTACCCCTTCCGGCTGTTTTATTAAGCCATGGTGGGATTGGATGCATCGGAATCCAGCTTGTATACAAAGGGTAGGGTCTGCAGAAAGCAAAAAGCTTTCTGCTTTTTTTATTGGATTTTTCATTCAACTGCGCTATAATTATAGGGTTGTGTTAAAGGAGGCATGTAAATGGCAGGTTATGTAGTTGTTGGTACCCAATGGGGTGACGAAGGAAAAGGTAAGATTGTCGATGTGCTAGGAGATCGCGTAGATTATGTGGTTCGTTTTCAAGGTGGAAACAACGCAGGTCACACGGTTATCGTAAACGGCGAGAAAACAATTTTACACTTGTTACCATCTGGTGTATTGCACCAAAATGCTAAATGCATTATTGGTCCAGGTGTTGTTATTGATCCTTTTGTATTGTTGAAAGAATTAAACAGTTTGGAACAACGAGGGCTTAGCACCAATCACGTATTGATTAGTGATTGTGCGCATTTGATTATGCCTTATCATATTAAATTGGATATTTTACAAGAGCAGGCAAAAGGTGACAAAAAAATTGGTACGACAAAACGTGGTATTGGTCCTTGTTATGCGGACAAATATACACGTATTGGGATTCGTGTCGGAGATTTGGTCGACTGGGACATTTTCAAAGAGAAGTTGGCGGACAGCTTGGCATTGAAAAATGAACAAATCGTAAAAATCTATGGAGAAGAACCGTACGATTATAATACGTTGTTGAACGAGTTTGCAGCCATTCGCGAACAGTTGTTGCCACGCATCATCGATTCTGTGGTAGAAGTAAACCAGGCGTTGGATGACAATAAATTCGTATTGTTTGAAGGTGCGCAAGCAGCCATGTTGGACATCAACTATGGTACGTACCCATATGTAACGAGTTCTTCTCCTACTTCGGCAGGTGTGTGCACTGGAGCAGGTGTTTCGCCAAAGAAACTAGACAAGATCATCGGAGTTGTAAAAGCCTATTCAACACGTGTTGGAGAGGGGCCATTCACGACGGAATTGTTTGATGAAGTCGGAGACTTGATTCGTGAACGTGGTGGAGAATTTGGTTCGACTACAGGACGTCCGCGTCGTTGTGGTTGGTTGGATTTGAATGTAGTGCGACACGCTTCATTGATCAATGGGTTGACGGATTTGGTCATTACCAAAATCGACATTCTTACAGGAATCAAGGAATTGCCAATTTGCGTTGCGTACGACATTGATGGTGTTCGTTATGAATCCATTCCTGCTTCTCTTGAAAAATTGAAGAAGGCAAAACCAATCTATGAAGTATTGCCGGGTTGGGATGAGGATATCTCTCAAATCCGCAGCTATGATTTGTTGCCAGAAAACTGCAAAGCATATTTGCGCCGCATCGAGGAAATCACGAAAACACGCATTTCTTTGGTATCGGTTGGACCAGATCGCGAAAACAATATCATCATTCATAATATCATTGACTAGAAACTTCCTTCGGGAAGTTTTTTTTAGGGAAACGTTGCCCTTGAGGCTATATAGAGGGTGAGGTGATTTATGGAATGCATGCGTTGTGGAAATCAAGATCCTAGTCAATTTGCAAAGGACAAACACCTTTGGTACTGCCGTGCCTGTATTGGGTTTGGACGCATCGATGTCGGAGACAAACCTGCTTGCAAACAGTGGCAAGTCAAACGGCATTGTTGTCAGTTCACTTTGCCCTATGCGCTGACTGATAACCAAAAAGCAGCCAGCAAAAGATTGCTTGAACATGTCGCCCAGCAACGGGATACACTAGTGTTCGCGGCATGTGGAGCGGGAAAGACCGAAATTGTGATGGAACTGATTCAGGACAGCTTGAATCAAGGCAAAAAAGTTGGTTTTGCCATTCCAAGGCGACAAGTGGTGCTTGAATTAACACAGCGCCTGCAGGACGCATTTGCAGGAATTGACATTGTTGCAATTTGTGAGGGACACACGCATCGTGTCGATGGTGACCTCATTGTTTGCACCATGCATCAGTTATATCGCTATGTACAAACCTTTGATGTTTTGATTTTGGACGAAGTGGATGCATTTCCCTATAAAGGCAATCCCTTGCTCGAGCGCATTGCTATGCAAAGTTGCAAAGGGGTGGTCGTCTACTTGACGGCTACCCCGGATGCCACAATGCTTACCAAAATTGAGACAGGTGCGCTGGCAATGGTCACACTATTTGAGCGTCCGCACGGACACGCCATCCCCATTCCCCAGTGGGTATGGCTTCCACATGGTTTTCAGTGGCTAGCACTCCTTCTAGTCTTGAAAAACCACATCCCCTTTTCTCGTCCGGTTATGGTCTTTGTCCCAAGCACTCGCATGGCCCAAAAAGTGGCCCGTTTCCTAAGTTGCATGTATTCATGCGATTTTGTAACCAGTCGACGCGAGGACAAAGATCAAATCATCCGCGCCTTCCAAGAACGTCGTTTCTCCATCCTCGTAACGACGACCCTCATGGAACGCGGCATTACCGTCGAAAACGTTCAAATTGTGATTGTTCATGCCGAACACGCTGTCTTTGACACCGCGAGCATCATTCAAATATGCGGCAGAGTTGGACGAAAAGCCAGTGCCCCAACCGGAGAAGCCTGGTTGTTGGCGAAACGGATCACACCTGCAATCATGCAAAGCGTCAAAATGTTGAAGGAAATGAATGAGCAGGCAAGAGTGTCTGATCTGTAGTCGTGCCTGTACCCATCAGCGGGGATTGTATGCCATTGTTTGGGAAGAACATTTGCTTTGCGGCGAGTGTGAAGCCCAAATGGCGTATCATCTTACCACGTTTGAGTGGGAGGGCATAAAAATCACCTCAATGTATGAATATACTCCCTTTTTAGAAGCGTTGCTTTTTCAGTTTAAGGAAGGCCGCGATATTGTGTTGGCACCGCTTTTTCTAGAAAAGGCACAGCGTTGGCTCGACCGTACGTATCAAGAATGTACCATGGTGTTTGCTCCATCCCAAACAGCACGGACAAAACAAAGAGGCTTTTTCCCTTTGGAGGAATTGTTTGCGTCTTCTACACTCCCAAAGGTGCATGCGTTTGAGAAAGTGGGAACCCAAGCACAAAAAACACTTTCCAAAGGGAAACGGGCCTTGGTGAAACAAAGTATACGGCGCAATGAAACGCCATTGCCCAATCATGTGGTCTTGGTTGACGATGTAATGAGCACGGGGGCAACCCTGAAAGCATGCTATGAATTATTGGTGGAACAAGGGCATCAAGTGGAGGTTTTTGTAATTGCCGTAAACAAAGATGAAAATGATTGTAAAAAGGATATTGTTTTTACAGAAAACAATTACAAAGCCCTGTTTTTCGGCAAAAAAGCGTTGAATTTCAAAGTAATAGCATATATAATGAAATTGTGTAGTTGCATACGCAAAGCATAGAAAGGTATAGGGATAGAACATGCAAGGAAAAATCAAAATGTTTAACCAAGAAAAAGGTTACGGATTCATCACATCTGAAGAGGGGAAAGATGTATTCTTCCACTATTCACAATTGGTGATGGAAGGTTTCAAAACAATCGAGAACGATGCAATCGTTACTTACGATGTTGTTGAAACAGAGCGTGGCCAACAAGCTCATAATATCGTTAAACAATAATGGATTCAAAAAGGTGAGCTACGCTTGCCTTTTTGTTTGTTCATTTGTATGTTGAAGGCATTGTATGCTATTATGTAACAAGTAACAATATTTGATAAAATCATGGAGGATTTGGTATGGCCAATTGGTTTGATAAACTATTCAGCGGAGAACGCAAAACGTTAAAAGAGTTATCTAGAATTAGTGCGGAGATCGATGCTTTGAGTAGTGAAATCGCAAAGTTAAGCGATGAGGAGTTGCAAGCAAAAACACCGTATTTCAAACAGCGTTTGGAACAAGGTGAAACACTAGATGATATTTTGGTTGAAGCCTTTGCGGTAGTTCGCGAAGCGAGCAAACGCGTAAACAATGAGTATCCGTATTTGGTGCAATTAGAAGGTGCGATTGTCCTACACCGCGGCGACATCGCGGAGATGAAAACGGGTGAAGGGAAAACGCTAACTTCGGTTATGGCGATTTACCTAAACGCTTTAGCGGGAAAAGGGGTTCATGTCATTACCGTCAATGAGTACTTGGCAGCGCGTGACGCCGAAAACAATGGGCGTATTTTCCGTTTCTTGGGATTAAGCGTGGGGGTAAACCTTCGTGCTTTGACCAAAGAGCAAAAGCGTGATGTCTATGCAATGGACATCACGTATACGACCAATGCCGAGATTGGGTTTGATTATTTGCGCGATAACATGGTGACCGATGTCAATGATCGTGTATTGCGTCCTTTGTTCTTTGGTGTTGTCGATGAAGTCGACTCCATTTTAGTCGATGAATCTCGTACCCCTCTCATCATTTCAGGGGGAGCACGCCAAACAGCAAACTTATACATTCACGCCGATCGTTTCGCAAAAATGCTCGAAGAAGCGGATTATGAAATTGACATTAAAACCAAACAAATCAACTTGAGTGAACAAGGGGTAAAAAAGGCTGAAAAACTTTTCCAATTGGATAACTTGTATGAAATCAAGCACACTCAATTGGTGCACCATATCAACCAAGCGTTGAAGGCCAATTTTATCATGATGCGTGACGTAGAGTATGTGGTACAAGATGGCGAAATCGTCATCGTCGACCAATTTACGGGTCGTTTGATGAAGGGAAGAGCCTACTCGGATGGTTTGCATCAAGCCATTGAAGCCAAAGAAGGCGTGAAAATCAAACAAGAAACCAGCACATTGGCAACCATCACTTACCAAAACTTTTTCCGTTTGTACGTCAAGTTGGCGGGTATGACGGGGACAGCCAAAACCGAGGAAGAAGAATTCTTAAGCATTTACAACATGCGCGTAATCGAGATTCCAACGAATCGTCCAGTCATTCGTGAAGATTTCCCGGATTCGATCTACGCAACACCAGAATTGAAATACAATGCCATTGTCAATGAGGTTGAGGCATTGAATCAAAAAGGACAACCCGTTTTGGTGGGGACCATCTCAGTTGAAACCTCAGAGTTGCTTAGCAACATGTTTAAAAAACGTAAAATCAAACATGAAGTATTGAACGCGAAAAACCATGAACGTGAAGCGGAAATCATCAAACTGGCAGGACAAACCGGAGCGGTTACCATCGCGACCAACATGGCTGGACGTGGGACCGACATCAAATTATCGGAAGAATCCCGCGCGTTAGGTGGTTTGGCCGTGATTGGTTCCGAACGTCATGAATCCCGTCGTATTGACAACCAGTTGCGCGGACGTTCTGGACGTCAAGGAGACCCTGGATTCTCTCGTTTCTATGTATCGTTGCGTGATGAATTGATGGTGCGCTTTGGTGGGGAACGTTTGCAATCCTTGTTCAATACCTTGGGGGATCAACAAATTGAAAGTAAAGTCGTAACCAAAGCCATCGGCAGCGCGCAAAAACGCGTGGAGGGCTACAACTTTGATGTGCGCAAAACCTTGTTAGATTACGATGATGTATTGCGTCAACAACGTGAAATCATTTACGAGCAACGAAACTTCATCCTAGAGAACGAAGATGTTCATGGTGTGATCAAAGACATGTTTGACCGTATTTTGACGTCTACCGTTCATCGTAATGTGGAAACCATTCGTCGTGAACCTCAGCTCAATGTCGATACCATGTTCGAGTCCCTTGAGCTGTTTGGAGTAGAGCTAAGTGGATTGAGCAAAGAACAATTCTTTGAAAAATCCGTCGACGAGGCGACCGATATGGTCACTACGTACGTATGGGATCAATACAGTCATAAAATTGAGAATTTCAAAGAACAGTTTGTACCAATTGAGCGCAATATTGCGTTGAAACTATTGGATCGCAGCTGGATTGAACACATCGATACCATGGACAAGCTGCGAAATGGCATTCACTTGCGTTCATATGCGCAATCCAATCCTCTTCAAGCCTACGTACAAGAAGGATATGACTTGTTTGAAGCCATGATGGAAACCATTGCGCGCGACATCGTAACATACTGTCTAAAAATTAGAATCGAGATGCGTTAACTATGGAATTGTATGAATTAAAGCAACAGGTCGATTTTTACTGTGATCGGTTGAACCAGTTTGAAGCCCAATTGGAGCTTGAAACGAAAAAAAAGCGAATTCAAGCTTTGGAAGAACATATGTTGGAACCTTCCTTTTGGTCGGATCGCAAAGAATCGCAAAAAACAATCAATGAAAAAAATGCGTTAGTCAGCATTGTCGATGGGTTTACCACGTTGTCGTCTGGGTTTCAGGAACTGTTTGAGAGCTGTGCTATTTTAAAAGAAGAGTTTGATGATGCCATGATGGAGCTATGCGTAGAGGAGTATGAGCATTTAAAAGAAGTATTTGAGAGCTATGAAGTTCAAATTTTGCTTTCACACGAATACGATCACGCATCCGCTATTTTGGAAATTCACCCTGGAGCGGGTGGGACCGAATCCCAAGACTGGGCAGAAATGCTTTATCGTCTGTACAGCCGCTGGGCACAAGCTCACGACTACAAAGTAAGCATCATCGACTATCAAGATGGTGACGAAGCAGGGATTAAAAGTGTTTCTTTGCTCATTGAAGGGGATATGGCCTATGGATACTTAAAGGCGGAAAAGGGAGTGCATCGCTTGGTGCGCATTTCCCCATTTGACTCCTCGGGTCGCAGGCATACTTCTTTTGCATCGGTAGACATCATGCCTCAGTTCAACGATGAAGTGGAAATCAATCTCGATCCCAATGATTTGGTCATTGAAACGCATCGTGCAAGCGGAGCGGGGGGACAACACGTCAACAAAACCGATTCGGCTGTGCGCATCACGCATAGACCAACGGGTTTGGTTGCCAATTGTCAAAACGGACGTTCGCAGCATGACAACAAAGAATCTGCCCTCAACGTTATCAAGTCCAAATTGTATCAGCGCATGATTGAAGAGCAAGAGGCCAAGTTGGCAGAAATCAAAGGCGAACAAAAAGCCATTGAATGGGGCAGCCAGATTCGTTCTTATGTCTTCCATCCGTATTCCTTGGTCAAAGATTTGCGTACCAATTATGAAACCAACAACGTGCAAGCGGTAATGGATGGTAAAATTGATGCATTTATCTTTGCTTATCTTAAAACCCTAATTCAATAAGAAAAACATAAGGTTCAAAACAGCCTGTTCGCTTCGAGTGGACGGGTTGTTTTTTTTAATTTCCCAAATTTTTACATGTTCGCGTCCCTTCTGGGTGCAGATGCTTTATTTAAAGGGGCAAAGCATCCTCTTTTGAAATCGATTGAACAAAAAATAGCCAAGCGTCGCGCGCGATGCTATTTTTTTTAGGGTCCATAGTGTGTTATACTTATGGCATGAAGGAGGGATACAATGGTAAAGATTAAGAAGAATGTTGTGATTGATTTATTGTTGGTTGTATTAGGAAATATTGTCTTGGCAGCGGGGATTGCGTTTTTCATCATCCCGAATAATATTCTCTCGGGTGGTTTGGCAGGAATTGCAATTGCAGTGCAGCCCATTATCAATGTAGAACCGCAGATTACGATTAATGTGTTAACCATTGGGTTCTTTCTATTGGGCTTTCTGGTTATGGGGAAGCATTTTGCGACCAAAACGCTGGTAAGTTCCATTTTATATCCTCTGTTTCTTAATGTATTTTCTGTAATACGTACGGATCAAATGGTGACAACCAATCCGCTTTTGGCTTCTTTGTATGGGGGAGCATTCGTTGGAATTGGGGTAGGACTTGTGTTTCGTAGTGGAGCAAGCACGGGAGGGATGGATATTCCCCCTCTTATTGTGAATAAATATACCGGGATTGCGCTGCCCAAATTGGTCATGATTACCGATGCGCTTACGGTTTTATTGGGCGCTTTGGTGTTTGGGATTGAGCAAGCCTTGATTGGATTGATTGCTGTTTGGGTTTCAACCTTTATGATCAACAAAATGATTTTGTTGGGTGCACACGAATCCAAATCGGTCATGATCATCTCCGAGCGTCATGAAGCCATTACCAAGGGCATCTTGGAAAATATCCAACGCGGGGTTACCCTTCTAGAAGGGATGGGTGGCTATTCCAAAGCGAGAAAACCGGTTGTAATGGTGGTAGTATCCAAAAGACAATATCACGATTTATCAAGAATGGTTACCGAAATTGATCCTGATGCTTTCATGATTATTTCGGACGTAAATGATGTGCGTGGCTTGGGATTTAGCTACCATGAAACGATATAACAACACAGTTTGAAAGGAATTCAACATGATTAGATTGGACAAAGTATCGAAATTATACAAAAACGGAGTGCATGCTTTGCGCGATGTCTCTTTGCATATTGGGGAAGGTGAATTTGTTTACGTCATCGGACCAACGGGATCTGGGAAGTCGACGCTGATCAAGCTCATTGATGGCGAAGAAGTGCCGAGCAAAGGGACGGTTGAGGTTTCGGGCATCAATGTCGGAAAATTGAAACACGCTAAAGTGCCTCTATACCGCCGCAACATCGGCGTCGTCTTTCAAGACTTCAAATTGTTGCCCAACTTGACCATCTTTGAGAATGTCGCATTCGCCATGGAAGTCATTGGGACCGACAAAATTGAAATCCGCAAGCGCGTGCGTGAAGTGTTGGAACTGACCAGCCTCAGTGAAAAGGCCAAGGCCTTTCCGCGTGAGTTGTCAGGGGGACAGCAACAACGTGCGGCTATTGCCAGAGCGATTGCCAACAAACCCAAAGTATTGATCTGTGACGAACCGACCGGAAATCTCGATCCGGAGAAATCAATGGAAATTATGGAGCTGTTGGAGCGAATCAATCAAGAAGAGCGTTGTACCATTTTAATGGTTACCCATGATATTACCCTTGTTGAGCAATCGAAAAAGCGAACCATCGCTTTGCAGGATGGGTTTGTCGCTGCCGATTTATCCAAAGGGGGTTACGTGAAGTATGATTAAGTTTTTGAAAATGATTCCCTATCATATACGTGCTGCGTTTAAAAGCGTATATCGACATATTGCCATGTCGTTGTCTGCGGCATCGGCCGTGACCGTGACGTTGTTGCTTATTTTCCTGTTTTTGGTTGTCGCGGGAAATGTGGTCGGATTTACCAATAAGATGGAAGATGGAGTGCAAATCCACGTAACGGTGGAATCCACGCGAACCGACGTGGAGGTGCAAGACATTGGGACGGCCATTCGTGCGATTCCCAACATTGGAAAAGTAACGTTCTCCTCCAAAGACAACGAACTGGAGTTGTTTATCGATTCGTTCGGGGAAAGTGGAGAAATGTTTTCCATCTATCGTGGAGAATCCAACCCGATGCGAGATGCCTATATTGTAGACGTCAACGATAAGGATGAAATTGAAGCCGTAACCCGAAAAATCAAAGCGATTGAAGGGGTGGAGAGTGCTGAGTTTGGGGGGTCTTCTTCCGTGAAGATGATCGAAGCCTTTGACTCCTTGCGTACGAGCGGATTTGTCTTTGTGGTCGCCCTGTCCTTATTGGCGATTTTCCTAATCAGCAATACGATTAAAATTACCATTTATGCCCGTGCCAACGAAATTGCCATCATGCGCAACGTAGGTGCAACCAATACCTTTATCAAAATGCCATTCATGTTTGAGGGAATCATCATTGGATTGATGGGTGCATTGATTCCGGTTGCCATTTCGATTTTCGGATATGGCTATTTCTATGAGATGATGAATGGTCAGCTTTTCAGTAATATGTTTGAATTGCAACCGGTTATGCCATTTGCCATTGACATTGCCTACATCCTCTTAGCAGTAGGCATGGGTGTGGGGCTTTTGGGAAGTCTGGTTTCGGTGAATAAATATTTGAGGTGGAAACGATGAAAAAAATAAGTCTCTTTTTACTTGCATTTGCCTTGTTGGTGTTCCAAGTCAATCCGACTTGGGTGGAAGCCAACTCTCAGTTTGCTGGAAATGAAGCCTATTGGATCAATTACTGTTCTCAAATTCTCCAAACGGATGAAGACGTGCAGCTGTGTCGGGATTTCAAACGGTATTATGCACAGCTCAACGACAGCTTACAAGGCAATTTGAACCAATTAGAAAAAGAGTTGGACAAAGTCAAAAACGACATCAACAATTTGATTGCCACTGTCAATGGCCTAAACAAACAAATCACAGTCAAAGACGGTGAAATCAAGGCCGTAGAAACATCCATTACCAAAATGGAAGAAAACATCAAAACGCTTGAAGAAGCCATCATTCAAACCCAAGCGGACATTGACGAGCGCAATGCCCAAATTCAGGAGCGCATGGTGGTGATGCAAAAATTCATTGGAATAAACGGCTATATCGACTTCGTCATGGGGGCAAAAGATTTGGTTGACATGATTCGTCGCGCAACCGGTGTGGAAAAAATCACTTCCTATGACAAAGAACAAATTGCCTTGTTGCAAGCGGACATGGCACAACTTGAAGCCGATAAGGCGGAATTGGAACGCCAGAAACAAGAATTGGACGATCGCAAAACAGAATTGGATCAAGCCAAAGCCAACTTGTTGGAAATGAAACGTGTGAGTGAAAAGTACGTTAGTGAGTTTAAAAAGCAAGAAGCGGACTACGAAGCGAAATTGCGTGAAATTCAAGTCAGCATTTCGACCATTGCCAACAACATGCCAAACATCAATACATCCAAGCCAGGCGATTTGCCGCAGTTGGATTTAAACAACGGATTTTACTTCCCCGTGTCGGGTTCGTATTATAAGAGTGCCGGAACGTGGTACTATCCAGCAAGCTTTGGCGGTGGATTGCACCAAGGAGTAGACTATGCAGCCAGCGTGGGAACGGCTCTGGTTGCCCCTGCCAACGCATATGTGGCGTACGCCAACAACCCTTGTCCTACCTATTCGGCTGGGATCGGAGATCGCTGTGGGTATCCACTTGGTGGGGGAAACACGGTCCTGATGATCATGGATGTCAACGGTGTCACCTATGCCGTTCACTATTCGCACATGGCGCGTGAAAATTTCTATGTCAAAGGCCAATCAACCGTCAGCAAAGGACAAGTGTTAGGTGGAATGGGAACAAGTGGAAACTCTACCGGTTCTCACGTTCATATCGAAGTCATCAATTTGGGGACCAAAGGGGCAGCGAATGCCTTGATTGAATTCAACCGTACGGGTGACTTTAACTTTGGTACTGGATGGAGTGGTGGATACCGTTGTGAAAACGGAAGCTACAATTCCAAAGGGTATTGCAAAGAGCGCCCAGAAAAGATTTTTGGAGTATAAACCGCCTGTATAGGCGGTTTTTGCAGTTGGAGGAGTTTTCAAAAAAATATTGGCCGAATTATGGTAAAATAAGAAGGAAATAAGAGGTACTCGTATGGAAGAACAGAAAAAGACGGTAGTATATAAATTAGAGAGGCATTTGTGGCCCGATGAAGTTGCAGCAAAGAAGAAAAGAAGAAGAAAACAAATCTTTTTGATCGCTGGGGCTGCAGTATTGTTTTTGTCGGGAATTTTGCTGGGAAGCAATCTAGGACCAGGGCCTGCCCAATCGACGTTTGGTAAGCTCGATGCCATCCATGAAATCTTAAAAGAGCGATGGTACTTTGGAAAAGACTTTGAAGACTTGGATCAAAAGCTCATCGATTTCGGGATCAATGGCATGGTTGAAGGGGGAGGCGACATTCACACCAGTTACATGGATGCGCAGACCGCCCAACAGTTTACATCAAGCTTATCGGGAAGCTTTGTAGGGATTGGCGTTCAGTTTTACGACCTCGACGGCAGTTTCATCATCGAAAAAGTATTCAAAGATTCCCCAGCGGAACAAAACGAGGTCATAGCGGGGGACATCATTGAAACCGTAAATGGGACCTCGGTGCAAGGGTTGACGTCAAGTGAATTGGCGGCAATGGTCAAAGGAGAGAGTGGGACGGATGTCATTATCGGCTTTCGTAGAGGCAAAGAATTGCTTACCAAAACCATTACGCGCTCCCCGGTTCTCAGTTCGGTATATGGTTACACGGAGAATGGTGTCGGAATCATTGAAATGAATCAATTTGCCAGCACCAGTGCCAAGGAGATGAAAGCCTACTTGGAAGAATTTAAGCAGGCCGGCGTGAATAAACTCATCTTGGATTTGCGTGATAATGGGGGAGGATATTTGGAAACGTGCGTGGATATTGCCTCGATGCTGTTAGGACCTAACAAAGTAGTCTTTGAACAACATGTGAAAGATGGCAATGTTACAGAATACACCACCAAAAAAAGCGATGTTTATTCGTTTGAGGACTTTGTCATCCTGGTCAACGAAAATTCAGCAAGCGCCTCAGAAGTATTGACGGCTGCGTTAGCAGAACACTTGGATGTCACCATCATTGGGACGAATACCTATGGCAAAGGGACCATGCAAACCAGCATCCCGTTCGCGGATGGCAGCATGCTGAAATATACGATTGCGGAATGGAGAGCACCGGGTGGAAAGGTCATCAATGGGGTGGGCATTGCTCCAAACATTGAGGTGCGATTGGATGACGCGATGTATACCTTTATGCCAGCGGAGTTTGAAGACCTTTACGATGTGGACCAAGTAGGGGAACCGGTGGCCATTATGCAAACCTACCTCAACTTTTTGGGCTATTCTGTCGACCGTATGGATGGATATTACTCTTCCCAAACGGCACAAGCATACCTGCAGTATCGCAAAGACAACAATTTGTCCCAAACGACGCGCCTCTCGTATCCAGAACTGCGTGAACTTTTTTCAACGGTATCAAGATACTGGCATTTCAATAAAGATCAACTAGACTTACAACGCATCAAAGCGTATGAGGTACTCAATGGAAACTAAATCGTTTGAGCTTGTTTCTTCCTACAAGCCCAGTGGCGACCAGCCAAAAGCAATTGAACAACTTGTGGATGGCTTGCATGCGGGCAAAAAACACCAAGTTTTGCTCGGTGCAACCGGTACAGGGAAAACATTTACCGTTTCAAACGTAATTGCGCAGGTCAACCGACCTACGCTGGTCTTTGTCCACAACAAAACGTTGGCGGGCCAACTGTATTCGGAGTTCAAAGAATTCTTCCCCAACAACCGGGTAGAATACTTTGTCTCCAATTTTGACTATTATCAACCAGAAGCGTATCTGCCAAGCTCAGATACCTATATTGACAAAACGGCAACGACCAATATGGAACTTGATATGCTGCGTATGGCAGCGGTCAACTCTGTGTTGGAACGGCGGGACACCATTATCATTGCTTCGGTTGCTTGCATTTATGGGGCGAGCAATCCTGAACAATATCGAGACATGTTTTTTACCTTGCGAGTGGGGGAACGGATTGATCGCAAAGAGTTGTTGGTCAAATTGGTCGATCGCCAGTACACCCGCAACGACATCGATGCCTTGCGTGGAACCTTCAAGGTGCGCGGGGATAGTATCGAAGTGGTACCAGGTCACCGCGATGACATGCTCATCCGCATCGAATTGTTTGATGACGAAGTGGAACGCATTTCGGAAATCGAACCCTTAACCGGAAAGGTTTTAGCAAGCTATGGGGTATATGTCTTCTATCCGGCTTCCGGTTACGCAACGCGCAAAGACATCATTTTGCGTGCGTGTGAGACCATCGAAGCGGAGTTGGAAGTGCGCTTAAAGGACTTGGAACAACAAGGCAAGTTGTTGGAAAAACAGCGATTGGAACAGCGCTGCCGCTATGATTTGGAGGCGTTGCGAGAATTCGGTTTCTGTCCTGGCATTGAAAACTACTCCCGACATATCGACGGTCGCAACGCAGGCGAGCGTCCCTATACGCTTTTTGATTACTTCCCTGAAGACTTTTTGTTGGTCGTCGACGAAAGCCATGTTTCCTTGCCACAGGTGCGCGGGATGTACAACGGAGACCAAGCACGCAAAAACGTCTTGGTGGACTATGGCTTCCGCTTGCCCAGTGCCCTGGACAATCGTCCCATGCGCTTTGAAGAATTTGAAAGCGTAGTGAATCAGGCGATTTTCGTCTCCGCGACGCCGGGGGATTATGAACTCGACAAAACCAAAGGGGAAATCGTCGAACAAATCATCCGTCCTACAGGACTGTTGGATCCCCACGTCGAAGTACGCCCAACCATGGGTCAAATCGATGACTTGATTGATGAAATTCGCCAGCGTATTGCCCGCAATGAGCGTGTGCTCATTACGGCGTTGACGGTGAGAATGGCGGAGGACTTATCTTCCTATTTGAAGCAGCTGGATATCAAAGTCGCATGGCTTCACCATGAAGTCAAAACCATCGAACGCACTGAAATCATCCGGGATTTACGCAAAGGGAAATACGACGTTATTGTCGGAATCAACTTGTTGCGTGAAGGCTTGGATATTCCCGAAGTGTCGCTCATCGCCATTTTGGATGCGGACAAAGAAGGATTCTTGCGCAGTGAGCGAAGCCTAATCCAAATCATCGGCCGAGCCGCCCGTAACGATCGCGGTTTGGTTATCATGTATGCGGATAAAATCACCGATTCAATGGACAAAGCAATCAGTGAAACCAATCGTCGTCGGGAAATCCAAATGGCGTACAATGCCGAACACGGCATTACGCCAAAAACCATCATCAAACCCATTCATGAAGTTGTCCGTTCCAAAGAAACCCAAGAAATGACGGCTCGCTACATGAGTAAAAAAGCGAAAGTAAATAAAAAAGACAAAGAGAAATTAATGCAAAGCATTGAGAAAGAAATGAAGGAAGCAGCCAAGACCATGGATTTCGAACGTGCTGCGGAATTGCGTGATATCTTGATTGAATTGCGCAACAGTTGAGGGGAATTATGAAATCGGAAACACTCATTGGTAAACTAACCGTCAAAAACATCTTGGTCATCATTACCTACACCGTCTTTTTGGTGCTATGTGTCATGAACTGGAAAACCATCTGGGGCATGGTTGCGATGCTTTTAAAGGTGCTCGCGCCCTTTTTAATCGGGTTGGGACTGGCCTTTGTCTTCAACATACCGATGAGATACATTGAACAAAAACTGCCAGAGCGCATTACGAAGTATCGTAAAATTCTTTCGGCCATTTTGGCGATGTTCATCATCGTGGGCTTACTCATCCTTCTTATCAATATCATCGTTCCACAAATTGCAGCGTCCATTGCCTTGTTTATCAAGGAACTGCCCACTTACATCGCCTCTGCGAAGGACTTGTTTTATACGGTAGTGGAGCAATTAAATCTGGCTCAGCCAAGTCTTAACAGCGTCATTGCGTACTTGAATGCGCTGGAGTCGGATCTCATCAACATCCTATCCACTCTTTTGCCCTACATCATCTCCATTGCCGGAAACTTGACCGTTAGTGTGGTCAATGTTTTCATTGGACTGGTCATTAGCATTTACTTGATCATCAGTAAGGAGCAATTGCTCTCACAGTTCGATAAGCTGTTGTATGCGTTTTTGCAGTCCAACCACTATGAGTATTTCCATCATGTGCGCCGGCAGGCCAATGAAATCTTTTCCGGTTTTATTGCAGGACAATTGACAGAAGCCCTTATTGTTGGTGTATTGTGTTATCTAGGGTGCTTGATTTTGCAAATTCCATATGCACCCATCCTCGGTGTCATTATTGGGTTGACCAATATCATACCCATTTTCGGACCCATTTTTGGGACCATACCGGGAGCTTTGCTTATTTTGATTATTGACCCTATCAAGGCTATCATTTTTGTGGTTTTTGTCATCATCCTCCAACAAGTCGAATCCAATCTGATTTACCCACGTGTGGTGGGAAGCAATATTGGATTGTCTCCGATTTGGGTATTGCTCGGCATTACCTTGGGAGGGGGCTTGTTTGGCTTGATCGGGATTATTCTAGGCATTCCCGTCGTGGCCCTTGTGTACCGTTTGCTGGCAGACGAGGTTCGACGACGCATCGCCCTTAAACAAAAACTCCTAGAGCTAGGAGAAGAAAACGAAGGCTGTTAGACAGATTCAGAGGTAGTAACGTATGCGTAAAGAATTTATATCCATTAAAGGTGCTAGAGAAAACAACCTTAAAAACATCGACTTGGAAATCCCAAGAAATCAATTTGTGATCATGACCGGCGTTTCGGGATCTGGAAAAACCTCCTTGGCGTTTGATACAATCTATGCCGAAGGACAACGCCGCTACATGGAATCGCTTAGTGCCTATGCGCGTCAATTTTTGGGGAACAGTGAAAAGCCCGACGTGGACAGCATTGAAGGACTCTCTCCTTCCATCGCCATCGACCAAAAAACGACGAGCAACAACCCTCGTTCCACGGTGGGGACCGTAACCGAGATATATGACTACTTGCGGTTGTTATATGCTCGTGTCGGGACGCCTTATTGTCCAATCCACAATGAACCCATCACCTCTCAAACTTTGAAACAGATGGTGGATCGCGTGATGGACATCGAAGAGGGAAAACGCTTGATGGTACTAGCTCCGCTTGTCAAAGGAAAAAAAGGCTCTCACAAAGAACTGCTGGAACGCCTGCAAAAAGAGGGCTATCTGCGTTTGCGCATCAACGGTGAAATCAAACTCATGGAAGAAATGGAACCGTTGACCAAAACCAAGAAATATGACATTGACGTTGTGGTCGACCGCATTGTAAAAAGCGCGGATCGCTCCCGTGTCACCGACTCCCTGGAAGCAGCGTTGAAACTAGGGGAAGGCATGGCCATTGTTGCGTATGAGAGTGAAGAAATCCTGTTTTCATCCAATTATTCATGCAAGTATTGTGGCTTTTCAGTTCCAACGCTTGAACCACGTCTTTTTTCGTTCAACTCCCCACTGGGAGCATGTGGACACTGTAAGGGATTGGGCATCACACAAAAAGTCGACTTGGACATCCTGATGCCAGACAAGACATTGTCCATCAACGAGGGAGCCATTGTCTTTTATAAAAACATTATGTTGCGAGACAATTTAGACTGGCAGAAAATGCGTGCTTTGCTGGAATACTACAGCATCGACCAAGACAAACCCGTCAAAGAACTGACCCAAAAAGAACTGCATTGGATTGTAAACGGCAGTGATGATCTGATTGAATATGAACTGTATTCCAAGTCGGGCGCAACCTTTCGCAAGAGCGAATACATTGAAGGCGTGGGTTCACTGATTGAGCGCCGCCATCGCGAAACCACATCCCAAATGGCACGTGAATATTATCAATCGTTTATGAGCGAAGATACATGCTCCGTGTGCAATGGCCATCGTTTGAATGAACAAGCACTCAGCGTACGCATTCAAGATCGAAACATTTACGAGATGACCGCGATGTCAATCAAAGTCGGTTTGCAGGTCTTCGAAACGCTTGCCCTTACCAAACAACAAGAGGAAATCGCACGCTTGATTTTGAAAGAAATCCGTGAACGCTACAGCTTCTTAAATAACGTGGGATTGAATTATCTGACCTTAGATCGCATTGCCGGTTCGTTGAGTGGAGGGGAAGCACAGCGGATTCGTTTGGCTACTCAAATCGGATCGCGGCTGTCCGGTGTTTTATACGTGCTTGATGAGCCATCCATCGGTTTGCATCAACGCGACAACATGCGCTTGATTGAGGCGTTGAAGCAAATGCGTGATTTGGGGAACTCCCTGATTGTGGTAGAGCACGATGAGGACACCATGCGTGAAAGCGACTACATCATTGACATTGGACCTGGAGCTGGAATCCATGGGGGGCAAGTCGTGGCAATGGGTACACCTGAAGAGGTAATGGCCAATCCGCACTCGCTTACCGGGCAATATTTGTCCTTGAAAAAGCAAATTGCCTTGCCGAGTGAACGGCGTTTGGGCAATGGCAATGAACTCAAAATCGTAAACGCGCATGAAAACAACTTGAAAAACGTAACCGCACGCTTCCCACTTAACACACTGTGTGTCGTGAGTGGGGTTTCGGGTTCGGGGAAATCCTCCTTGGTCAACGAAATCTTATGCAAAGGCATCCAACAAAGCTTGGGCCGAATGAAGGTTAAGCCAGGGGCCCATGATGCGATTGAAGGTCTTGAACACATCGATAAAATCATTGAGATTTCGCAAGACCCCATTGGTCGAACCCCACGCTCCAACCCGGCAACGTATACGGGTGTCTTTGATGACATCCGCGACTTGTTCGCACAAAGCGTGGAAGCAAAAATTCGTGGATATGAAAAAGGCCGGTTCTCCTTCAATGTGCGTGGTGGTCGCTGCGAAGCGTGTCAGGGAGATGGCATCATTAAGATTTCGATGCATTTTCTACCAGATGTATATGTGCCATGTGAAGAGTGCAATGGGACTCGTTACAACGAAGAAACCTTGCAAGTGACCTACAAAGGCAAAAACATTGCCGAAGTATTGGATATGAGCATTGAAGAAGCAATCGTATTTTTCACCTCGGTTCATAAAATCAAACACAAACTGCAAACCCTTAAAGACGTTGGATTGGGGTATGTGAAATTGGGCCAAAGCGCGACGACCCTCTCAGGGGGAGAAGCCCAACGCGTGAAGTTGGCCAGTGAATTGCAAAAGAAGGCCACCGGGAAGACGTTGTTCGTCCTAGATGAACCGACTACGGGATTGCATACCGCTGACGTTGCCAAATTGATCAAGGTATTGCAACGCATCGTACACAACGGAGACAGTGTCATCGTCATTGAACACAATTTGGATGTGATCAAATGTGCGGATTATATTATCGACATCGGACCAGAAGGTGGGGATGAAGGGGGCCAAATCATTGCAACCGGAACCCCAGAAGACATTGCCCAAGTCGAAGCGTCGTATACGGGCCAATTTTTGAAAGTGGTATTAGAAAGAGGGAAAGCATATGACAAACACGAATCTAAAAGATCTGCCGCAACACAGCGTTAGAGAATTGATGGAACGCTTTGCGTTTCGACAATTGGTCGGGGACGATGCTTCCCTAGATCGTCGCATCGAGATTCCCGACATCAATCGGCCGGGATTGGAGTTGGCAGGATATTTCGAATATTCCCAAACCAAGCGAATTATTATTTTGGGAGACAAAGAAATTGAATACATCAAAACGATGGACGACCACGCACAAGAGCGTAGCTTTGATTTCTTAACAGAAGAACAAACCCCAGCCATCATCATCGCGAAAAATCATCCGATACCCGAGAGCTTGCGGCTCATCGCGACCAAGAAAAACTTTCCGGTTTTCTCAACTCCACTGCCTACCTATCAGCTCATCATTGAATTGATCATGGAACTAGACGACATGATGGCACCGTTTGACAATGTGCACGGTGGCTTATTGTCGATTTTTGGTAAAGGGGTCTTGATTACCGGGGAAAGCGGTTTGGGGAAATCTGAGATTGCCTTGGAGCTGATCAAGCGTGGTCATTTGCTTGTTGCAGACGACCGTGTGGACTGCTATCGCATGCACAACGGAATTGTGGGCAAAGCGCCAGAACTGTTGGAAGGAATGTTGGAAATTCGTGGAGTAGGAATTATCTCCGTCGCACGCATGTTCGGGGTTTCTTCTGTACTCAAGAAAAAATCCTTGGACTTGGTCATTGCCCTAGAACATTGGAGCAAAAACAAAGTATACGATCGCATTGGGGTAGGGGAGGAACAATACGAATCCATCCTGGGAATCGAAGTTCCCAAAATTACGATTCCCGTAAAAGAAGGGCGTTCCATGGCCGCCGTCATTGAGGCAGCCGTAACCAACTTTACATTGAAAGAAATGGGAATGGACAGCGCCAAAGAATTTGAACAACGTGTCTTTGAGCTTTGCTCAAGAAATAATACATAGGAGGGATTATGCAATTTTTTCCAGACTTCAAAACCTTTATTCAAATAGGTAGTTTTTCAATCACCTGGTATGCCGTATTTGTATTGTCCGCAGCCATGGTTTGTTATAGCTTAAGCGTACGCACACTGAAAAAGATGGGGTACAAAGTAGAAATGTTGGAAGATTTCTTCATTACCATGTTGCCGATTGCATTTTTGGGTGCTCGTTTGTGGTATGTTGCGTTTGAATGGGAACGCTATGGTTCCGATTTGATTCGTATCTTCTACATTTGGGAAGGGGGATTGGCCATTCATGGAGGTCTGATTGCCGCTGTGGCATATGGCTTTTGGTTTTTCCGCCGCAAAGGTGCAAACGTATTGCGCATTGCCGACGCGATTATGCCCAATTTGCTAATCGCCCAATTCATTGGACGTTGGGGAAACTTCATGAACCAAGAAGCATATGGATCCATCGTTTCCGAAAGTTTCTACAACGGTTGGCCAACGTTCATCAAAGATCACATGTTTATCGCGGGGGAATACCGCCAACCCACCTTTTTATTTGAAGGGGTGGGCAATTTGGTGGGATTTGTCTTGATTGCCTTTGTCTACAAAAAGTGGGGACGCAAAAAACGTGGCGATCTGATGTTCGCCTACTTGACCTGGTATGGGCTGGTTCGCTTGTATGTGGAAGGCTTACGTACCGATTCTTTGATGATTGGCGATTTGCGCATTGCACAGCTGATTTCCATTTTGTTCATGGTTGTGGGTATCTTGGGCATCGTCGGTGTATTTGACCGTTTGTTTCAAAATACGTACATGTTCAAAAAGCGCAAACCGGTGGTGTTGTTTGATTTGGATGGAACATTGCTCGATTCGGAAATGCTCATTCAAAAATCATTTGCGCACACTTTCGCCCAACATCGTCCAGAACTTACCTCGACAGACGAATTGCAACGCAGTTTCTTTGGTCCAAGTTTGATTGAAACCTTCCGCAAATATGCGGTGGACGAAGCCGAAGTACAAGCGATGATACATACGTATCGCGAATACAACCATGCCAATCACGATGAATTGGTTCGGCTCATTGAAGGGGCGGAGAACGTCGTGAAAACGTTGCACGAACAAGGCTATGACCTAGGAGTCGTCAGCAACAAAAACCATAAAATGGTGGAACATGGATTGCGCTTTTGTGGAATTCACGAGTACTTCCAAGCCATCGTTGGCATGGATGATGTGAAAACCCCGAAACCAAACCCGGAAGGGCTCATCAAGGCATGTCACGATATGTTGCGTGGTTTTGATGACTTGATTTACGTAGGAGATTACACAAGTGACGTTTTGGCGGCCAAAAACATGTCTGCCTTCTCGGTTGCCTTTGTGAGTGATGAAAAGCACCGTGCGGAATTGGCTGGAGCCAAACCGATGCGGATGATCAACCAATTGTCCGAAGTGTTGACATTGGTACAGGAGGACGTGGAATGGAGCGACAATTCGACCTTATAATTATCGGATCTGGCCCTGCGGGGATGAGTGCGGCCATCTATGCGACACGCGCGGGGTTATCTACGCTGTTGCTGGACAATGGAGCTCCAGGGGGAAAGCTATTAAAAACAAATCGCATTGAAAACTGGCCGGGCATGAAAACAACCCCAGGACCAGATTTGGCGTATCAAATGTTTGATCATGCCACCAGTTTTGGTGCGGAATATGCCTATGGAGATGTAGTGCGCATTGAAGAGGGAGCACTCAAACGGGTGGAAACCACCGATACCGTTTATCATGCGAAAACCATTATTTTGGCGAGCGGAACCAAAGAGCGTCTGCTCAACGTTCCCGGAGAACAAGAATTTTTGGGCAAAGGAGTTTCCTATTGCGCGACGTGCGATGGTGCCTTTTTCCAAGACAAAGATGTCATTGTGGTTGGCGGCGGGAACACGGCGCTTGAAGAAGCCAACTATTTGACGAAGTTTGCGAAAAACGTGTTTATCTTTACCCGCAAGGATACGTTCCGCGCAGAGGAATTTGTTCAGAAGGAAGTTGCGGCCAACCCTAAAATCGTTCACTACAAAAACTATGAAGTTGAGCGTATTGTAGGCAATGAAGCTGGCGTGACTTCTGTGTGGTTTCGCTCGACGAAGGACCACTCTCCCTGCCAGATGCAAGCCGATGGCATCTTTCCTTGCATCGGCGCAGACCCTGCGACCCAATGCATAGCGCATTTGGGCGTACTCAATGAGTTTGGTTATGTGCAAGTCGACGCCAATATGGAAACCAAAGTAGCAGGATTGTATGCGGCAGGAGATTGCATTGAGAAGGGCTTGCGACAAGTAGTCACAGCGGTCAACGATGGCGCGATTGCTGCGCAGCATGCGTTCTATCGAATTCAAAACATCAGTCATGAGTAGTCATGACTTTTTTTTATGAAAGTGAAAGCTCCACAAAAGTAATGTTGGCGTTGTGGAAAAGAACTATGGTAAAATAGAAACAGTAGAATCGGTTAGGAGGAATCCACTATGAAACACCAAAATGTTGTACTCATTACCGGAATGTCCGGTGCGGGGAAAACCACAGCGATGAATGTATTGGAAGATTTGGGCTATCATTGCATTGACCAATACCCCGTACAGCTCATCGATTACTTATACGAAATCATCAATCCTCATTATATTCCGAAGTATCAAAACATCGCTTTGGCAACTACGGCGCAAGATTATGAGAAATTCATTGCCTTCTTTGAGAAAAATGAGATCAAATACCGCATCCTATACTTGGATGCGAGCAACGAAGCACTGTTGTTGCGCTATAAATTCACACGCCGTCACCATCCTTTTTTATTGTCCAATCGCGCCAACACGCTAGAAGAAGCCATCGAAGTAGAACGCGAGCTGTTCTATCATATTTTTGAAAAGACAACCATTCACATCGACACCACGAAACGCAGCATCGGCGAGCTTAAGGAAATACTCGAGGCGAAGTTGGGGTTGTCCCACACGGCATCGTTTGCGATTTCATTTGTATCGTTTGGTTTTAAACATGGGGTGCCCTTGGACGCAGATTTTATTTTTGATATGCGGATTTTGCCCAACCCCTATTACATTGCGGACTTGCGACCCTTGACTGGAAACGATGAGGCAGTGTACAACTACGTCATGCAAGACCCCCTTACCGCGCAAGTATTGCAGCGCTTGATTTCTTATTTGGATTTGACATTCGCCACCTATGCTAGTGCAGCGAAAAATCATATTACGGTTGGGATTGGATGCACAGGGGGGCAACATCGCTCCGTCAGCATTGCGAATTATTTGTTTGAGTACTACAGCGATTTGTATCCATGTTATTTGAGTCACCGTGACGCACGGGGGTTAGTATGAAAAAAATAGTCGTCGTCGGTGGAGGGACCGGTTTATCTGTGATCATGCGTGGTTTGAAAAACCGACGCGATGTGAAACTTTCGGCCATTGTGACCGTCGCCGATGATGGAGGTTCGACCGGACGCTTGCGTGAACGTTATAGTGTTCCGGCCATGGGCGACATCCGAAACGTGTTGGTGTCCATGTCCGAGGATGAAAATCTTTTTAAGCAACTCATGGACTATCGATTCACTGGTGATGAAAATGATGTGGGGGGGCATAACCTGGGGAATTTAATTTTGACAGCGTTGGCAGATACCCACGGCAGCTTCAGTGAAGCCATTCGGTTGGCTTCTCGTTTCCTAAAGGTAAAAGGAGAGATCATACCATCATCTTTGGAATTTATCACATTGTATGCAAAGATGGAGGATGGTACAATAGTGCGAGGCGAAAGCAACATTCCCAAAGTGCACAACCACATCGAAGAAGTGTTTTACGAAACACCGGTTTGCGCAAGTGAGGATGCGCTCAAAGCCATTAGAGAAGCGGATTATTTGATTTTTGGAATTGGTTCTTTGTATACTAGCATCATTCCCAACATTATCATTTCCGGAATCAAGGAAGCAATCCTGGCGAGCAACGCACAAAAAATTTATGTTTGCAATGCGATGAGCCAACCGGGAGAAACCGACGACTATAGTTTGGAAGACCATGTCAATGCACTGCATCGCCATCTCGGGGTAAATTTGATCGACACCGTGTTGATTCACAACAACGTCATCAATCCCACCATTGAAGCACGCTATGCTGCCAAAGGCGCAAAGCTTGTGAAAGCGGAGGCGCAATCCCATGACTATGTTGTCATTGAGGAAGATTTGCTAACGGTGTCCAATCAATGGATTCGACACGACAGCGATAAGATTGCCAAACAATTGTTACGAATAATTGGAATTGAGGAGTAGAAATATGTCATTTACGAGTGAAGTGAAGGCGGAAATCGCAAACAACGACTTGTTGGTTTGTTGTCGCCATGCCGAATTGTCGGCGTTGATCCAAATGTGCGCCACCTTGAACTTTACTTCGTCAGGGATGCACATTACCATCAAAACGGAAAATGCGACTACAGCTAAGCGTATTTATCGATTGATCAAAGACTTGTTTCAAGTAGAAACAGAGTTGTCGGTAATCAAAAAAATGAAATTGAAAAAGAACAATATCTACGTCATACGCGTGATGAACAAAGCGACGGACATCTTGCGAGCACTCGATATTTTAGGAGATAGTGGGTTAAGAACCCATCCCAGTCGCAATGTTGTGCGAAAAGACTGTGACCGACGTGCCTATCTGGCCGGTGCTTTTTTGGCGGGAGGGTCCATCAACTCGCCAGCCAATGCCAATTACCACATGGAGATTGCGGCTTCCACGGTCGAGTTGGCGAAGTATTTACAACGCCTGATGCGCACCTTTGGGTTGGAGGCGAAGTACATCAAGCGTCGTAATCAAGAAGTGGTCTATCTGAAAGCATCGGACCAAATTGCCGATTTCTTGCGTGCTGTCGAAGCCAATCAAGCGGTCTTTACTTTTGAGGATCAGCGCATTCAGCGTGGCTTCATCAATTCGTTGACCCGATTGGACAACTGTGAACTTGCCAACGAAATGAAAAGTTTGGCGGCAGGGCACAAGCAGTTCGAAGACATCGAGTGGATTGAAAACTATGCCGGATTGCACACTTTGCCTGAAAAACTCAAGCAAGTGGCCTTCTTGCGCAAGGAAAATCCGGAAGCAAGCTTGTTGGAGCTGTGTGAGTATTATGAAGAGGAATACGATGCAACCATCTCTAAATCAGGGATGCGCCATCGCTTGAACAAATTGGCTGAAATTGCCGAGCAGTATAAGACAAAAAATCACTAGAGGAGGTCCTATGCGTAACATATCATCAATTATCGTAAGCTTTTTAGGATTAATGTTGTTTATTTGGTTGTTCCCAGCCCTGTTGTGGTTAGCCATGATCATTGTGGCCCTGATCTTGATTGGGCTTGCCTATTTGTTTTTCAAAGTACGTCGCAGCCAAAAGGAAATGCAACGTCAATTTGAAGACATGGCCAATGAATATACTTCTTACGACGCGGGTTCATCGTATTTTTACCGTGAATCCAGTGGGGAAACCAACCCTGATGTTATTGATGTAGAATACAGTGTTCACGACGAGGAGGAATAATGGATGTTGCGTAACGCGAAAGCAGAAGATTTGAGTGCCGTAGAGGCATTGTATTCAAAAGCCTACCAGTTTACAACGCCTGATGAAGTATCCTTCTTTTTTCAAAACCGTTATGAATCCAGCAAAACCATCGTGAAGTGGATGGAAGACCAACTGGTGTCCGCTATTTCCTACTCGTATCGCAACCTACACTTTTTGAACCGTGTCATCCAAGTAAACTATGTGGAGGCCTTTGCGACCAAACCGGAATTCCGGCATCAAAACGCGAATGGCATCATCATGGAACACTTCCTTGATGAAGCCGTCCATGAAAGCTTGATGACGCTTGTAAAGACGGACAATCCGAAAATCTATGAGCGCTATGGGTTTCAGCCGGTATACGAACGTCACCGCTATACCATTCGCCCAGAACATTTGGTGCACGAAATTCAAGTGTATTTGCACGAAGAAATTGACGTACAAGCCCTCAAAGCCGTGTATGAGCGCTATGCCTTCCACTTTACGGGCTATCCAACCCGTACGATGGCGGACTTTAGTGCTCTGATGGAAAAATGCAATTTTTTTGGTTGGAAAGTACTAGGCGTTTCTCATGATCAGGCCAATTTGTCAGGCTACATCATCTATGAAGCGCAAACGCATAAATGCGTAGTGCATGAGTTGGTGTATCTGGATGGAAGCTCGATTAATGGACTGCTGAGCAAAGCGATGGAGGACCACATTGAGTTGGTTGTGGAACTTAGCAAACAAGAGCGGATTGAGAAAATCATACCGCTTGTGATTCCACGCAAAGTGGTGGCGTACATGGCCAAGCTCAACAATGCCGCACTTTTCAACAAATTGTTTAAAACCCAAGTGCAAGACGCGTCAGAGGCCTATGCGCTGTTAAGCAAGCCGGTTCACTTTTTCGATTAACACCTTCGGGTGTTTTTTTGTTTTGACCACAATAAAAATACCCTCTTTACTGGTTGACCAGTAAAGAGGGTACATATCACGGGAAGGGTTTCGATTAAGCTTGTTTCAGCAAAAGCAATGCCTTTAAGTGCAGGAATGAGAAATACAAGGCGCCTAGGGCAAGTAGAGTGGAACCTACTAGTAATACCCATGAAGTTTCACTGTACAAGGCGTTAAGAACCAAAAGAATGGCAAAGGCCGCATACAAGAAGACTTTTAAAAGCAGTTTACCAAACCCTTCTTCTTTCAACAACTCCAAGTTCGATTTTTTAGGATCCGGTTTAAAATTGGTAAATTGGGTACAGTTGGGCAGTACTTTTTTGTGTAGTTCATGATTCATGGCAAACCAGACACCAAGTCCGATGATCGGTGCTAGGAATAAGCCAAATGGCACAAATTCCGCTACAATGATGAGTGCAATCAGGGCAATGGCATGGCGCATTTGCAACATCTTGAATTTGCTGATTTGCTCTTCGCCGATGCGATATCCAATTTTGCTTTTGGCATCATAGTGAATGTATTGACCATGACGGTCTTGGTAAATGGTTCGACCACTTAGTCGTATTTGTTGTTTATTCATGTAAGATAGAACCTTCCTTTTTTTGTATATCTTAATTATATGTAATCGCTTAACAAATGAAAAGAGTAGAATCACTATAAATTGATAAGATTGTTGTACTTATTAACAAGTTCTAGCGTAGCGATTGAATTTTGGAAATTGAATATCTATAATCTTTTTGTATGGAGGTATCTACTATGTTAAACTACACAATTGAACAATTAGAAGAAAATAATGGGATTTTCACTGCAAGTGAAATTTACCAACAACCCGCTACTTGGCTGAAAACCATGCATCAAATTCGCGATATTGCGAGTGAAGTGCGTCAATTTATTGCCCAAGTAGTTGACCAAGAAGACTATGATATTATTCTTACTGGTGCAGGAACCAGTGAGTTTGTCGGGAATGCGTTATTCAGCTACCTAAACAAGGCATGGAATTACAAAGTGAAGTCCTATGGGACCACTGACTTAGTAGCCACCCCTCTCAATTACCTATCCCCTACCAAACCTACCTTGCTTGTGAGCTTTGGACGCTCTGGAAATTCTCCAGAAAGTGTTGGCGCTGTGGATGTTGCAAATACGGTTTGTGCGAACGTTTATCATTTGTTCGTAACCTGCAACGCACAAGGAGCGTTGGCTAAAATGGCTGAAAAAGTAGACAATGCGTATGCGATTACGCTAACAGAAGAAACACATGACCAAAGTTTCGCCATGACCTCTAGCTTTTCAAATATGATGTTGGCAACGCTGATGTGCCTATCCTTGGATCGTTTGGACGACATTGCATCGGAAGTAGAGGCCATCATTCCGGCTACTTCTGACTTGTTGGACACACGCTTTGTAGAACTTGAAGATTTGGTAAAGGAATATGACTTCAAACGCATCGTGTACTTGGGTGCGAATACCTTAAAAGGCATTGCCCAAGAATCGGCTTTGAAAATGTTGGAGTTGACTGCTGGGGAAGTGGCAACGATGTTTGACACACCACTTGGCTTCCGCCATGGACCGAAATCCATCATTAATGATGATACGCTCACGGTTATGTTCTTAAGTGATGATGCGTATTCTTATGGTTATGAACTCGATTTGATCAAAGAAATGAGCGCGCAGCGCAAAGGCAACAAAATTTTAGTTGTGACAAGTTTGCATAGACCAGAAGTAAAAGGTTTGGTAGACTATTACTATAGCTTTGGAAATGAGGAAAAACACAACAACATGTACTTGGGCTTCTCTTACATTGCACTTGCTCAAGTCATCGCGTTCTTTAAATCACTTGCATTGAACATCACACCGGATAATCCTTGCCCTACTGGGGAAGTAAACCGCGTGGTTCAAGGTGTAACCCTCTACCCATTTGTAGAAGATAAGGAGACAAAGTAATGATTGGATTAATTGTAACAGGACATGGAAATTTTGGAACAGGACTGACTAGTTCCCTACACTTGATTGGTGGCGAACAAGATGCGTACGTGGCAATTGATTTTACCCAAGAAATGTCAGTTGAAGATTTGGAAAAACGTCTGCAAGAAGCGTACAGCACTTTGGCAGAGTGCGACGGCATTTTGGTTTTGAGCGACCTTGCTGGAGGATCTCCGTTTAAAACAGCGGTATTGACGGCTATGGGAAGTGAAAAAGTACAAGTCATTGGAGGAACCAATTTGCCAATGTTGATTGAAGTATCCATGGCACGCCGTTTTGTTGAAGACCTTTCGACTTTGGTGGAAATGGCTTTGAACACCGGGAAAAGCCAAGTGGTAAAATTTGAAAACATCGTAACCGAATACGTGGAAAGCGAAGACGGAATCTAAAGCAGATTCAAGAGGGGTAACATATGTGGGAGACTATTTTTTACGCTAGCATTACCTTCGGGGTATTGCTATCCATCATGTTGATGATTTATTACGTGTACAGTGCACGTTTGGTGAAAAAGCGCCGTATGGAATTCGTAGCCTTGCATGAGTCTATGAAGGTAGGCAAATATTGCTTGTTTGCTGGTGGAATTCGAGGCCGTTTGGTACGTGTCGGCGAAGAGTATTGTGACGTTGAAGTGGCAAAAGATCAAGTGCTAACTGTATCACGGTATGCCATCAGCAGTATTGAAGCATAATCAAAAAATTCGATAAAAAAACTGAAAAAGAACCTCGCTATTTGGTCAACCAAATAATGGAGGTTCTTTTTTTTGGAAATCAAACGTGTGAAGATGAAATGCAAATCCTCTTCCACTGCCTAATTGATTTGTGACCAATCAAAAAGTGAGTTCATTTCGAAATGTGGGAGTCTATTGATTGAATTAGTTGATGGAACCGGAATTGACGACGGGTTGTGCGTCTTTGTTTCCACATAGTACAACGAGCAGATTGGACACCATTTGGGCCTTACGCTCTTCGTCCAAGGTGACGATTTGGTTTTCGCTTAGTTTATCCAAGGCCATTTCAACCATGGATACCGCACCCTCGACAATCATCTTCCGCGCATCAATGATGGCAGAGGCTTGCTGACGTTGCAACATCGCAGCGGCAATTTCTGGTGCATAGGCAAGATGCGTAATGCGAGCATCGATGATTTCGAGTCCAGCGATGCGAACGCGCTCTTGCATTTCTTGTTGCAAACGCTCCGCTACTTCTTGGCTGGAACCACGCAATGATTTCTCGTCTCCGTCATCGGAGATGTCATAAGGATAAAGGCGTACAATGTTGCGCAATGCACTGTCGCACTGAATGGATAGATATTCACGGTAATTGTCGACATTGAAGACCGCTTGGGCAGTGTTGGACACTTTCCAGATGACGACTATGCCGATGATGATTGGATTCCCCAATAAATCGTTGACTTTTTGTTTGTCGTTGCTCAAGGTCATCGCCTTCAAGCTGATGCGACGGCTTGGAAGTTTCACTTGCGCGCTTTGAGGAGCGGTAGGAGTAGGTTCACTCAGTGTTGCGATTGGTTCTGCTCCTGGATTAAAAGCAGTGACAAATGGGTTTACATAGAAAATGCCTGGACCTTTTAAGGTTCCATAGTAGTTTCCAAACAAGGTGAAGACGAAGGCTTCGTTCGGTTTTAAAATTTTGATTCCTGCAAACAATAGTGGAGAAATGAGTAAAAGGCAGACTAAGCTAACAACCAAAATCAATAAATTTTCATTGATGGCGGCAAAAATAATGCCAACAACAGAGAGCACACAGAGCACAATTGCGGCAATCAACGGGACCAATCCAGGGATTGCACGAATTTGCTTTTCTTCAATCACGACTTCTTTGACTTTTGTATCCATAAAAATACCTCCTTGATGCTTTCATGTTATCACATATTGCGTTAAAACAAAAGGCATAACAATCGAACGAAAAAACCATCCCGGAAGGAATGGCTAATTGTAAAGTGTTTTGGCGTAATCACTTGGTGCAATGTCAAAACGCTGTTTGAATTTTCGAGAGAAATAGTGAATGCTATTGAAGGCTAGCATGTTGGAAATCTCTGAAATGGTATATTTGCCTTGTTTGATCAATATTTTGCTTTTATTGAGCTTGAGGTCGGAGATGTACTGTTTGGGTGCAATGCCCATGTTGTTTTTAAACAATACTTGTAAGGATGAGCGGGAGATGGAAAACTTGGTGCACAAATCTTCGATGGTCAACGGTTCGTAGATGTTGGAATTGATGAAAATGACAATCTCATTCAAAAGTTCGTTTTCAAAGTTTTGTTGTGCGGGGGAGGTAGAGTAATGTTGCACTGGCAACTCCTCGTAACACAACAACTTGGCAATGATTTCAGAGAGATATACCAAGATCAAATTGGTCGAATGGGGTTGCACTTCATCACTGGCTTTTACAAAGTAGCGGATCGTATTGTGCAATGACTTGCGTCCTTTAAACACGCGCGATTGAAGCAATTGCGGATTGTCGATATTCATATTAAACAAGATGGTGATGTAGGAACAGGCTACATCAGGACTTGTACGCTGCGTATGAAATTGTCCGGGAGCATAAATGATGAAGTCACCGCTTTCAAGAGTGAAGTCTACGCCATCCACTTGGGTGTATAAGGTACCAACGTCAACATACGTCAATTCATAGTACTCGTGTTTTTCCCCTGTGAATAAATAATCGGCATTGCGCACTTGATAGAAGTAGGCATAGATTTCTTCAATGGAAAACTCGGGGCGAATTTTATGATAGCTGATTTGATGATCTTGGGCCAATTTATGGGTTGAAACCTTTGATTTTTGCAAGTATACGAATTGGACAGTCACCTCGTTGGTCATCGCAATGACATTAAAATAGACGTTTGGCCGTAATTTAACATAGCGATGAATGACGAATTGTCGGGTATCTTCCAACTTGTCGTCTTTGGATACGATTAAAGTAGCGATACCAGAGGTCACTTGAATGTAAATTTCATGGTCGGCTTTTAAGAAGTTTTCAATGTGTCGGTTATTGGTGCGGAAGGTCTCGTGGAAGAAATCGTCGATATCGTAATTTGGTAATTCGTTCAAGACCGTTCCAAAGGTTTCAAAACTAAAGTTTGTGGTTTTGTTAAACATACATTTATCCTCCTTGCGATTTCATTTTAGCATAGAAAATACAAAAGAATACGTAAAAAAGATAAATACAATGTTAAAAAATGTAATAAGAATGTGGATAATAACAAAAAGTATAAACAATCAACGTAAAAAGATAAATAAAAAAAGGTTCGTTTTTGGTAAACTATCGATGAAGGAAAAGCGTATGCGCTTACACACTTCGGGAGCAAAAATTGAAGGGAGAGAACAATTTATGGCACCAAATATTGTATTAACAAGAATTGACAATCGTCTGATTCACGGACAAGTAGCAACAATGTGGTCTTCTGTCACAGGAGCAAACTTGTTGTTGGTTGCAAATGATTCGGTTGCAAACGATCAATTCCGTCAAGGATTGATGAACATGGCAGCCCCAGCATATGCACAAACGCGATATTTCACGATTGAAAAAACTTGTGCTATTATCCACAAAGCGGCGGATTCTCAAAAAATCGCAATCATTTGTGAAACCCCTCAAGACGTACTACGCCTTGTAGAAGGTGGAGTACCAATCAAAAAGGTAAATGTCGGGAACATGCACATGGCAGAAGGCAAAAAACAAGTTGCAACTTCTGTGGCTGTAGACCAAGCGGACATTGATGCGTTTTGCAAATTGCGTGATTTGGGCGTAACGATGGAAATCAAACGCGTTCCTGATACGCCGGTTGAGGACAATAGCGTCTTGTTTAAGTAAACCAAAATATATAAAGGGAAAGGAAACATTGAAATATGGAATTCAACATTTTTCAAATTTTGTTGGTAGCCGTTGCAACGTTTATTGCTGCGATTGACCAATTTAACTTCCTAGAATCACTGTATCAACCAATCGTTATGGGACCGGTAATCGGGGCCATCTTGGGTGATTTGAATACAGGTTTGGTTGTAGGTGGTACATACCAATTGATTACAATCGGTGCGATGCCGGTTGGGGGAGCACAACCTCCTAACGCCGTAATCGGTGGAATTATGGCTACTGTATTTGCTATCACTATGAATGTAGATCCTGAAGCTGCTGTAGGGTTAGCGGTTCCATTCGCATTGATGGGACAATACATGGTTACATTCTTGTTCACATTGATGTCAGGAGTTATGGCTCGTGCTGACAAAGCTGCTGAGAATGCAGATCCTGCTGGAATTGCAAAAATTAACTATGGAGCAATGGCTGGTCTTGGTTTGTTGTTCACCGTTATCGTATTGATCGGGTTAATCTCTGGTCAAGCAATCGGGGAAACACTTACTACAGCGTTGCCTCAATGGGTTTGGGATGGTCTAAAAGTTGCGGGTAACATGATGCCATTCGTCGGGTTTGCAATCTTGATGAAAGTTATGTTGTCAAAAGACTTCTACGGATTCTTCTTCGGTGGATTCGCATTGGCTGCTTATGTAAAAGCAGACTTGTTGTTCATCGCATTCTTGGGATTCATGTTGGCTTACTGGGATTACCAAACAAACACACGTAACAAAGGTGTTAGCGTTGCAGCAAATGTAGGAGGGGACGAAGATGGCATCTAATGTAAATCAAAACTACGTTGACCGCACTCCTGCTGCGGCACTAGATAAAAAAACACTTAATAAAATGGCTTGGCGTTCTGTATACCTTCAAGGTTCATTTAACTTTGAACGTATGCAAGCGAATGGATGGTTGTACGGGATTCTTCCTGGTTTGACAAAAATCCATACAAACAAAGAAGACTTAAGCTTGTCAATGACTCACAACTTGGAGTTCTTCAATACTCACCCATTCCTAGTAACATTCGTAATGGGGATCATCCTTTCATTGGAACAACAAAAAGCTGACGTAGCGACCATTCGTGCGGTACGTGTTGCTGCGATGGGTCCATTGGGAGGAATCGGGGATGCAATCTTCTGGTTCACACTTGTTCCAATTGCGGCATCTGTCGGTTCAAACTTAGCACTTCAAGGTAACATCGCAGGGCCAATCGTGTTCTTGTTGATGTTCAACGTTGTACAATTTGCACTACGTTACTGGTTGATGCACTGGTCTTACAAAATGGGTACTAGTGCAATCGGTGTTATGACTGCAAATGCAAAAGAGTTTACACGTGCTGCTACTGTCCTTGGTACATTCGTAGTTGGGGCATTGGTTGCGGCATTTGGTAAAGTAAATGTAATCTTGACATACCAAATCGGGGAATCTACTCTAGAAATGGGTAAAATCATCGATGGAATTATGCCTCGCTTGCTGCCAATGGGATTGGTATTCTTACTATTCTGGTTGATCAAATCAAAAGGTTGGTCTCCTGTAAGATGTATCTTGTTACTATTGGTAATTGGTTTGGCTGGTGCGTTCTTCGGAATCTTAGGAGCATAAGCAAACTGCATATAAAATTCTCTCAACTTCAAAAGGATTAAGGTGTTCGAAAGAGCACCTTTTTTCTTATCCGAAAATGTGAAAAAGCACGCAAAAACATTGGAAAATCCTATGAAAGTTATTTTATTCACATTTGACAATTGGGAAGGTCAATTATATAATAGCTATGTTAAAAGGAGGACTTTGAATATGACAGTAAAAGTTGCTATTAATGGATTTGGACGTATTGGTCGTTTGGCATTCCGTCAAATGTTTGACTCTCCAGAATTCGATATCGTTGCGATCAACGACTTGACTAACGCGAAAACGTTGGCTCACTTATTGAAATACGATTCTGCACAAGGAACTTGGAGAGCGGATCACATTACTGCTGGTGAATCTTCAATCATCGTTGATGGAAAAGAAATCAAAATTTACTCTGAGAAAAACCCTGCTGATTTGCCATGGGCTGCACTTGATGTAGACGTAGTAATCGAATCAACTGGTTTCTTCACAGCAAAAGAAAAAGCGGAAGCACACATCACTGCTGGTGCGAAAAAAGTTATCATCTCTGCTCCAGCTACTGGTGATTTGAAAACAATCGTGTTCAACACGAACCACGATACACTTGATGGAAGCGAAACAATCATCTCTGCTGCATCTTGTACAACAAACTGCTTGGCTCCTATGGCAAAAGCATTGCAAGACTACTTCGGTATCGAATACGGTATGATGACTACAATTCACGCGTACACAAATGACCAAAACACTTTGGATGGTCCTCATGCAAAAGGTGACTTGCGTCGTGGACGTGCAGCTGCTGCATCAATCATCCCTAACTCAACTGGTGCTGCAAAAGCAATCGGTTTGGTAATTCCTGAATTGAAAGGGAAATTGGATGGTGGAGCACAACGTGTTCCTGTAATCACAGGTTCTGCTACTGAATTGACAGTAATCTTGTCTAAAACAGTTACAGTTGAAGAAGTTAACGCTGCAATGAAAGCTGCTGCTAACGAAAGCTTCGGTTACACTGAAGATGAATTGGTATCTGCTGACGTAATCGGAATCAAATACGGATCATTGTTCGATGCAACTCAAACGAAAATCGTTTCTGTTGGAGACAAACAAATGGTTAAAACAGTTGCTTGGTACGACAACGAAATGTCTTACGTAAGCCAAATGGTACGTACTGCAAAATTCTTAGTTTCTAAAATGTAAGAACAAAGAGATCGACGAGAGTCGGTCTTTTTTTATATTCTAGCCAATTTGGTTGTACAAGATGGGCAATTACGTTACAATGATTATAAACATTTTGTGAGCGTTTTTTCGCGCTTACACTGATTATGGAGGTAAAGAATGAAACTCTACAATTCATTGCACAACGAAATCGAGGAATTTAAAACCTTAGAAAAACATAAAGTGTCGATGTACGTTTGCGGTCCGACCGTCTACAACTACCCGCACATCGGGAATGCGAGACCGATTGTTGTTTTTGACACCCTGCGTCGCCTCTTCATGGCATTGGGCTATGAAGTAACCATGATTTCAAACTACACAGATGTTGATGATAAGATCATCAACAAAGCTTTGGAAGAAGGTTGCAGCGAACAGGTCATTTCGGAACGGTTTATTGAAGCCTACAATGCGGACCGTGCGGGCCTACATGCCCTTGCCCCTACGCATGCGCCGAAAGTGACCCAAACGATGGATCAAATCATTGCCTTTATTGAGGCATTGGTTGCACAAGGGTTTGCATATGAAGTAGAGGGGGATGTTTACTTCCGCGTCGCAAACATTGCGGACTATGGTTGTTTGTCCAATCAAAACATCGAAGACCTAGTGGTGGGGGCACGTATTGAGTCCAATCAAAGCAAAGAAAATCCATTGGATTTCACTTTGTGGAAAAAGACGGACGTTGGGGTGGCCTGGGATTCGCCTTGGTCGAAAGGTAGACCAGGTTGGCATAGTGAATGTGTAGTGATGATCAATGATGCATTCCCAAGTCATCACATCGACATTCATGGTGGCGGAATGGATTTGAAGTTCCCGCATCATGAAAATGAAATTGCGCAATCTCAAGCGCTTTATCAAAATAAAATTGCCAACTATTGGTTGCACAATGGTATGATCAACATCGATGGAGAAAAAATGTCGAAGTCGCTCAACAATGTGGTGTGGGTCAAAGATTTATTGGCCGAGTTTGGCGGTAATGTCATTCGTTGGTTATTGGTTTCGGCGCACTATCGTGCACCGCTCAATCTCAGTGATGAAACCCTTGCGAGTGCCAAAGTGGAGTGTGAAAAAACATTGGCTACTTTTAAACAGGCTTCACTGCCACTTGCCTTGGCTGAAAAAGAACATACCGATATCCGGCATGCCCTCTTTGATAAATTTCTAGATTTCATGAAGGATGATTTGAATACTCCAAATGCCATGAGTGTGGTGTTTGAAATGAATAAGTTG